>JAEWBD010000099.1 GCA_023391315.1 Bacteroidota bacterium
AACGGCGTATTTGTCGAGTGCAGTTACCAAGTGACGAAGCACTTGCTCATCACGTAAAAGTTGAATTTTCAACTTTTCATTGAAGCTGGATGGCGCAGTGTATTCCAGAACCCAGTAAATACCTGTGGTTTTTTTCTGGATAGGATACGCCAGTGATTTTAGGCCCCAGGGATTGCTGTGCACAACGCTTCCTTCGTTTTCTATAACGAAATCAGCATATTTTTTCTGAACAGCTTTAAATTCGTCGTCAGAAAGCACAGGGGTAAAAATCACCATCAATTCATAATTGTTCATTACCCTGATTGTTTTAATTAATAAATAAATTTTGGGCGGCGAAGGTAAGAAAGAAAGCTGAATTGTAAAATCTATTCTATAAAAGGTTAACAGTTGTGCATTTAACCTTGTCAGACGCTTTTATAGCGTCTGACCATAGCGAACATCCGGGCATTAATTAGCATTATTCTTTTACCGCAGAAACTTTAAGGCTCACATCCACATTGCTTCCCATAACGGCACTGCTTCCGCCCACGCCAAAATCTTTCCGGTTGATGTTGAACACACCAGAAAATATAATTTTATCTAAGTTTTGGTTAACCGTAAAAGGAATTGATATTGATTGAGTTACAGCCTTTATCGTTAAATTTCCTTTAGCTATGTAACTATTCCCATTTTTTTCTATAGCGGTTGATACAAACCTGATTAGCGGGTATTTCGCAACATCAAAATATTCTTCTTTCCTGAGATGATTATCTCTTCCGTCAACACCGGTATTAATAGTATTTACGTCAACGGTGACATTAAAAGAAGATGCAGAAAGATTGGCGGGATCGAACTTTATGGAGCCCTTCAAACCCTTTAATGTGCCATTTGTATTAATGCCGAAATTCCTGATTGTGAATTTTACCTCGCTTTGTTCATCAACCGGTCTGTACTGCTGAGCGTTTAGCGCAAAAAGCCCTGTCAATAAAATTATTACTGTAAATACTGCTTTCATTCGTGCATGTTTATTTTTCAATAGTCTCATGAAACCTCGCTATGTGCCCTTTCCTGGTTGAGGAAAAATTATCATGCCCGGTTTCGTTAATCCTGTTTTTACTTCGATGGCCTTAATCCCTTAAAGGTTATTAACAAAAAACTAAAAATTGTAAATAATGGTTGCCGCTTCAATTCATTACAAGCTTTTTAAGTTCATTAGCCGGTAAAGCTTTTTTATTTACAATTACAGAGATGGTATTAATGGCGAAATATGGAATGCTTACATAGATGTAACCTTTGTAAGGCCCTACCTCTCCCCATGAATTTTTCACGATAAAATATTCAGCGCCCTGTTCATCTTTTGCAATACCGGTTATCTGCATTAAATGATCGTCCTGAGTTATCTGCCTGTCAAATAAATCCTGTCATATTTGTTGTGTATAATTGGGCTCTTTAAACGATAAAAATGAAGCAGCATCTGCATTCGTTGTCCATTTGGCAATGCCGGTCTTCTGGCGAAAGCCCACATTGCTTACATCTGCATCCCAGGTTAAAGTGTAGCCTTTTTTAACAGCTCCTTTTGCTGCATTTATCAATTCATCCAATGGAAGGTTATAATAAGTATTGCTGTTATAATTATCCGGAACTTCCATTGCAAATGCTGTATAAAAAGGATGATGCGTGAAAGAAGTAAGACCGATAAAATCAGAAGGCTTTTCTGTTATATATGCGGCAGCAAAACTTTCAGGCGTGTAATGCTTTCCCTTATAATCAAATGCAGCAGGCGGCTGGCCGAGATAACTATTCAATATTTTAATAAAACCATCTTTCCAATTTGAAGGAATGGAATCAGTATTAGCGGCCAGCACGCTGTCAACATAATCTTTTAACTGCCCGGCCATTTTATAATTATGCGCCATGATGGTGTCGCCGCCAATACCCGGATAAACTTCCTGCGGTATTGCACCAAAATTGGCAACGGCATTCAGCATATCCTGCCCGAGGCCGCCTTCTGTAAAACGGGTGTTACCACGGCGGCGGATATACTTCACCGCTTTATCAATGTATAAATTATAAACAGTGTAAGTTTCTGATAAATCAAGTTCAGGTTGCTTGTTTACCAACAAGTCGCTTTCTGTCATGGCTGTTGAAGAATAACACCAGCATGTGCCGGAATGTCCCTTGTTTTTTACAGGCGTGGCTACATTATTTTTTATAACTGTGAATTGTTTTGTTTGTGCCTGCGCAACTGCAGCAGCAAGAATAAAACTGAAAACGAAACAAATTTTTCTCATTGATGTAAATTAAGTGTTGCTTCAAATGTTGGTTTAAACAAAAGTAATATGGCAGGTGTTAATAGTTTGCTATGTTAGAACATAAATAGCCAGCTACTTTTTAAAAAGGCTTGCCATGCGTAGCACGTATAAGGATTTTACCAAGAAAAGGCAGGTTATGCAACAGCTTTAAAACAAAAGCAGTTGAATTATTTCCCATAAATCTTTGCACGAGTCTTCCGGTGGTAAGTCTTAAAGCAAAACATTTTTTCCAGGCTGAAGTATAATTTGTTTCCATCTCAAGTCTTGAAATGTTTCCTCTTAAAAAATTATCTATTTCCGCAAACGCAAGTTTGGATGCATGCATGGCCATGCTCATGCCATTACCGCATAAGGGCGTTATCATACCTGCGGCATCGCCAAGCATCAAAACATGATTTTCAACCTGGCTTTTTTTATCAAAACTTATTTGTGAAATAGTAAGCGGTGCATCATACAAAAATTCAGATGCTGTAAAAAGCCTTTTTAAAACAGGGTTTTTATACAAAATATGCTCCTGCATTTTTTGAATTGAATTGTCATTGGCAGAAAGATTATCCGCAGTAGTTAAATAGCATAAACAGTATTTATCATCTTCTATAGCCGAAATACCGCAATAACCATTTTTAAAGTTGTGCAAAGCAATATAGTTCCTGGGAAAATCTGTGCGTACATGATATTTTACACCAATATAATTATTGAGTTTATCAGGTTTTTTTTCAACGAATGAACGCTCCCATTTTATATCAAGATTGCTGCGTTTTCCATAAGCTCCCGCAACAATAGTCGCTGTAACTTTTCTTTTGTTTGTTTGAATGATGTGGTTGTTGTGATCAAAATTTATATCAGTTACTTTTTCTTCAGTAAAAACAGTAACACCAGCTTTTAAAGCAAGCTGGTAAAGCATATCATCTATAGTGTAACGGCTGATACCAAAACCACCTGAATCAAGTTTGAAATTATACAGCTTCCCGCTTACATCACTCACCTGCAAATTTTTTATTTCAGGTAAATTCATATCTGCCAATGGCAATCCAAGCAGCATTAAAAAATCATAGCTTTCGTAACTTATATATTCACCGCAAACTTTATGAAAAGGGTACTTTTCTTTTTCAAACAACACAACGGAATAGCCGGCATCGGCAGCAAGCAATGAAAGGCAAAGGCCTGCTAACCCACCGCCAACAATTCCTATATCGTAATCATTCGCCATGCTTAAAAATGATAAGATACCGAAAGGCCCACTTCCATTTGATAGTGTAATTTCTTATACCGGCCTTATTAAAAATAGCAGCCCATTCTTTTTTATGAAACCCCCGTGCAACACTTAGCGGCGCATCATTTCTTACAAGATAAGAAGATGAAAAAAACCGTGTTATAATTTTTATGGAATAATAGGCAAACCTGTTACGTTGCAGGTCGTTTATAAAAAACCCAAGCACCGAATTATGCTGCATAAACTGAAGCTGCGCTACTAAATCCCTATCGTCAAAATGATGACAGAACAAGCTTGAAAAAATAATATCAGGCTTTGATGCAAATTTCACCGTTTTATAATCCTGTACCAGCCAAACCGCGTTCTCTATGGTATAATCTTTTTTAGCCGCTTCAATACATTCAGCTTTTATATCAATGCCCGTGCAACTGAATTGAACATCATTTTTTTTGCACCATTTGTATAACTGGTAAAGATTGTTGCCATCACCACAGCCTATTTCACAAATATGAATTTTATTTTTATTGCCCAATAATTTCCTGAAGCCATTTAATGTAATTGTATGGCCGCCAAGCCATGCATTAATAATGTTAATTTCCTGCATATTCCGTTGTATATCTTCAAACGGAATATTGTCCTCATCCAACAATTCCTTGCTGTAAGAACGGTAACGCAGGTTTATTGCCTGGTGCATAAGAATGTTTCCATGGTTAAGCCGGGGCCAAAGGCAGTGCCAAGAATATTGGCAGGTTTATCATTAAGATTTTCCAAAATTTCTTTCAGTACAAATAAAACTGTGGGTGAAGACATATTTCCAAACCGGCTTAAAATATCTCTTGAAAAACGCAGGTCAGCTTTCTCCAAACCCAACTGTTTTTGTATAGAGTTTAATATTTTTTTTCCGCCGGGGTGCGTGCACCAGTGTGTTATATCTTTTATTGATAAACCATAATGCTGAACAGCTTCATCAACGAGCAATGCGATATCCTGTTCAATCAAATCCGGAACATAGCTGCTTAGCGTAATAATAAACCCGCGGTGGCTTAGCTCCCACGCCATATCTTTTTTACCTTTATAAGCCACTTTGGAATAAAAATTACTTAACTGTAATTTTTTTTCAGATTGAATTTTATTGGAGATCAAAACAGCGGCGCTGCCATCTGCAAAAAGTATAGCGCCTGAAGCACTGTCCGGCGTATATTCTTTTTGAAAATGAATGGAACATATTTCAGTTGCAATAATCAGCACGTTTGAATTGGGCGTGCTGTCGCAAATAAGTTTGGCAAGTTTCAAAGCATGCACCGCACCGTAACAACCCATAAAATTTACAGATGTCCTGAAAACCTGTGGCTGCATATCCATCGCTTCCGCTATTTGCAGGTCAAGGCCGGGCGCACTCATACCTGTGCAGCTTACTGTAATAAGATGTGTTATATCGGCAGGCGATAGATGATTCTTTAAACAATCGTTTATCGCGGAGATAGACAGGGGCAGCGCCTCGCGGTTATAGATTTTCATCCGCTCATCAAGGTTTGGCAAAGGCTCATCTTGAGATAACGGAATAAAATTCCAGAACTTTTCGTCGGGTTGTGTGTAATCAGAAAGCACGGTATGCCTGGTTTCAATATCACTCTGCCTGTACATAAATGCAAGCCGGCGCGCTTCTTTGTTATCCAGTCCGTAAATTTTTTGCATCATGGGTATTACATCCCGTTGATTAAAGCTGTGCCTGGGTACTGCCGTTCCTATCGAAATAATTTCAATCAAAGCTGGTTTAATATTAATATAGTGATGAATGCCATGTTGGTACAGGCCGATGCAATTTTATTCATGCGCATGGTATGTTTAAAATCTGCACAAGCTGCATTTTTATATACTTGTAAAAACCATACCGTAAAATAAATAGCTACCGGCATAAAGAATATAAATAGAATAAAAAACAATAATAATTTATTTACAGAAAGGAAATAAATAAACAAGATTAAAAAAGCCAAAGCGTATATGATGCCGCAAAAAATAAATGTTCCCGTTTCTCCAAGCAGCATACTTATGGTTTCTACATTATCATTCCTGTCTTCTTTATGCTGATAGATTTGGGTAATAGGATAAAATCCGCCAATTAATAAGGTTGCACAAATGCTGCCGGCCCATGGTACTACAGCATCGGTATCATTATTTGAAGCGTTAAACACGGTAAAAAAGATAAGTGCACCCTGGTTAAGAATTACAATAAGATAACCAGAAAGCGCATATTTCTTTAATCGTATTTTCCTGTAACTGTACAATCTTGAAAACATGATATAAATGAAAATGCATGCTGCCGTAAGTGGCGAAATCAATAATGATAACAATACTGCCGCAACATCCATTATAACTGTAAAAACAAATAATTGGTTGGTTGGCTGCAAAGGGTTTTTTATACCACCAATGCTTGTTGTATCCCTGTCCATATAACTGTTATAACCATTACTGGCAGGATAAACGAGTAAATGAATTATGACGAACAGTAATGCGGCATTGGCCACATTAATTTTTTCAACAAACGATAAAGCAAACCAAAAAACCGGCATTAAAAAAAACGAAAACGGGATACGGAGAAGTTGTATGGTGGATTTCTGTATCAAGATCTGCAGGTTTATATTTAAAATTACTGGTTATCACTTTACTTCAAAAATTAAACCTTGTTTAATATGCCGGAAAATACCAGTGCATTACTTCAGGCTGCATCGGCTTATATTTGCCGTTTCAATTTTTGAAAATTATATGAAAGCAGGCTTTGTAAATATTTTCGGTAAACCAAATGCGGGCAAAAGCACGTTGCTGAATGCATTGGTTGGCGAAAAAATGGCCATTGTTTCAAGCAAGGTGCAAACCACCAGACACCGCATAAAAGCGTTTCTTACAAAGCCTGGTGAATACCAGGTTATTTTTTCGGATACACCGGGCATCATCGAACCGAAGTATAAACTGCATGAACGCATGATGCAAAGTGTAAAAAGCGCCCTGGAAGATGCGGATATTGCATTGTTAATTGCCGATGCAACAAAAGACCTGGGAGAAACAAAAGAAATTTTTCAAGGCCTTCGTTTAAAAGTCCCTTCCATACTTGTGTTAAATAAGGTGGATAAATTAAAGCCGGCACAGGTGGAAGCTGCCATTGAAAATTTCAAACAATCAGCATCGTACAAAAAAATAATCCCGATTTCTGCGTTAAAACATAGTAATCTTAATGAGCTTTTATCAGCTATTATTGAATTGTTGCCGGAAGGCGAGGCTTTTTATGATGAGGATGAGTTAACAGATTTACCCACAAAATTTTTTGTAAGTGAAATCATCCGCGAAAAAGTATATGAATTATTCAGCGAAGAAATTCCGTATCAAACAGCAGTTATAATTAATGAGTATAAAGAGAAAGAATCGCTGATAAAAATCCAGGCGGATATAATTGTGCAACGCGAAAGCCAGAAAGCTATTTTATTAGGTGAAGGCGGTAAGATGATTAAAAAGCTTGGCACTTTGGCAAGAACAGAAATTGAAAACTTTCTTCAGCAAAAGATATTTTTGCAGCTCTTTATTAAGGTAAAACCTAAATGGAGAGATAATGATTTTAAATTGAGAGAATACGGATATTAACAGCCAAAAGCTAACGCTGAAGGCTAAAAAGTAAAAAATAATGGGTTTCACAGTAGCAATAACAGGCAGGCCGAATGTTGGCAAAAGCACATTGTTCAACCGTTTGCTTGAACAGCGCAAAGCCATTGTAGATAATGTAAGCGGCGTTACCCGCGACAGGCAGTATGGCGTTGCCGATTGGAATGGAAAGAATTTTAATGTAATTGATACCGGCGGTTTTGTGCCCGATAGTGAAGATATTTTTGAAACGGAAATTCGCAAGCAGGTTAAAATCGCTATTGAAGAAGCCAATGCGATTATATTTATGACCGATGTTTCAACAGGCATCACATCATTGGACGAAAGCATGGCTGAAATATTGCGCCGGTCAACCAAACCTGTTTTTCTCGCTGTAAATAAAGTTGATAATTCTGAACGGCAATTGGATGCCACAGAGTTTTACAGCCTTGGATTTGATAATATCTTTTTCATCAGCAGCATGAGCGGCAGCGGCAGCGGTGAATTACTGGATGCCATAACCGAGCTGATACCGCCGGAAGATGAAACCGATGAAGCAGCAAATGAAGTGCCCAGGTTTGCTATTATTGGCCAGCCGAATGTTGGTAAATCATCTTTATTGAATGCGTTGGTTGGCAAGGAAAGAACCATTGTAAGCGATATTGCCGGCACAACAAGAGATACCATACACACACATTACAATTTATTTCAGAAAGATTTTATACTGATCGATACGGCCGGCTTGCGCAAAAAGAATAAAGAAAAAGATGATCTCGAATTCTATTCTGTTATACGCGCTGTAAATGCTATGGATGAAGCCGATGTTTGCCTGCTGGTGCTTGATGCAGAAAAAGGAATTACAGCACAGGATGTAAATATTTTCTCACTGGCTGCACGAAAAGGAAAGGGTGTTGTTTTGCTGGTAAACAAATGGGATTTGCTTGAAAAATCAACCAATACTGCACGGGATTATGAAAAGCAACTAAAAGAAAAGATTGCACCGTTTACCGATGTGCCGGTGCTGTTTATTTCTGCGAAAGAAAAAACACGCATTTTCCAGGCAATGGAAATTGCATTAAAAGTATATGAAAACCGTAAACGGAGAATTGCCACCAGCAAATTGAATGAAGTTATGCTGAAGGCGGTTGCGGCCCATCATGCGCCTGTTGTTCGCGGCAATACGGTTAAAATAAAATACATCATGCAATTGCCAACGGCTGTGCCATCATTCGCATTCTTCACCAATTATCCGGATGATATAAAAACGCCTTACAAAAACTATCTTGAAAACCAATTGCGTGCTTCATTCGATTTTAAAGGCGTACCAATAAGGATATTTTTCAGGAAGAAGTAGATCTCCGCAAACCGCAATCGCAACCGGCAGTCCATTCACTACCTTTGCCGCATGAACTTAATTGAACGCGACAGGAAATATATATGGCATCCATTCACACCTCAAAAAAACATGAGCGCGCCGGTTGCTATTACAAAAGGAAAGGACAGTTATTTAATAGATGAAAACAACAACACTTATATTGATGCCATCAGCAGTTGGTGGGTGAATATCCATGGCCATTCAAATGAATATATTGCTCAGAAAATTTATGAGCAGGCTTTGCAACTGGAGCATATCATCTTTGCCGGCTTCACACATGAACCGGCTGTTAAGCTGGCTGAAAGATTACTAAAATTACTTCCCGGGAATTTTTCCAAAATATTTTATAGTGATGACGGATCTACTTCAACGGAAGTGGCCATAAAAATGTCAATTCAATATTGGTGGAATGTGCAGTCAATGGCCGATGGTCGGCAGTCAGAAAGAAGGATCAAATTACTCGCTTTTAAAAACAGTTACCACGGCGATACATTCGGCGCCATGAGCGTGAGTGACCGGAGCGTTTTTACACTGGCCTTTCATGATATATTGCTCGACGTAATTTTTATTGATACACCTGATGAAGATAATATCAGTTTAATAAAAGAGGAAATAGCAAAACATGAAAATTCAATTGCAGCATTTATTTACGAGCCGTTGGTGCAAGGCGCCGGCGGTATTAAAATGTATGATGCAACGCTGCTTGACGAACTCCTTTATTTTATACAGCAGAAAAATATTATTTGTATTGCTGATGAAGTGATGACAGGCTTTGGAAGAACGGGTAAAATGTTTGCCAGTGAGTATATGCAAACCAAGCCCGACATCATTTGTTTGAGCAAAGGCATAACCGGCGGCGTTATGGCGCTTGGCGTTACAGCCTGTTCAGAAAAAATTTATAATGCATATATAACAGATGATGCCCGCAAAACATTTTTTCACGGGCATTCGTTTACAGCAAACCCATTAGCTTGTACTGCTGCCAATGCAAATCTTGATTTGTTTGAAAAAAATAATGTGCTGGCGCAAATAGAAAATATCAGTGCGCAAAACCTGGCGTTTGCAGCACAATTAAAAGAATTGAATGGTATTAAGAATGTGCGCACATTAGGTACTATTCTCGCATTTGAAATTATAAAGGGTGATGATGTTTACCTGAACAATATCAGCCAGGTTGTTACAGCAAAGGCTTTGGAGAAAGGAGTTTATATTCGCCCGCTTGGCAATACGGTTTATATAATGCCGCCTTATTGCATTACAAACGAAGAGCTTGAAAAAGTGTATGCTGTGCTTACAGAAATTTTGTAGAATCAATTACTATTGAGTGTTCCTTCACAAACGCTTTTGAGTTTTGCAAGGCTTACTTCCATAGACGGCCCAAAAACTTTATCGTGCAGCATGGCACTTAATCTTTCCCACGGATACCATTTAAGTTTTCTCTGAAAGCTCCAGTTGATTACCGTGTTACCGTTTGAGTTATTGGTTAATTCGAGATTATTTAATTGCTTGCCGCCACTACTGCCTTCCCAGAAAGTAGTGATGTGTTTAATATCAACAGAAATTATGGTAACAGTAAAAGAGCCTAGTAAAATTTTAGAATCTTTATCAGTTGCCGAACTGGTGAGTTGTTTGAAATAAGCTGTATCAGCTCCATTAATCCAATATTTCCAATGGGCAATATTATTAGTGTAATAATGAATGGTATCAGCAGGTGCATTTATTTCAACAGAGCGAAAAACGGTTACGGAAGAAGGCATTAATAAACCTATAAGCGTGAGCAGTATAAATAATATTAAAAGGCCCCCAAAAACAATTTTTATATAACGCATAAAAAGTTAAAGCTGCAAAGTAACAGTGAATGGTTTGTGTTGCTGCTTAATAAAACATAAATTATTTGAGTAATGATGAAGACGATGGTAAAATGCGCTGCACCAAAAAGCTTATGCACAAAACAGCAACAGCGCCAACTACATTAAGCCAGAGAAAGCCCAGTCCAATAATATTATTGTTATCAAGTATAAATAAAATAACAACAATTATTTCCGATATAACCGATGACCAGAATACGGCAGTGCCCTTTATTTTTTTGCAATAAAATGCAACCAGGAAAATACCGAGTATAACGCCATAAAACAATGAGCCGAGCACATTCACCGCTTCAATTAAACTACCCATGCGGTTAGCAAATTCCGCTATCACAATGCAAAAAACACCCCACCCAAAAGTCAGCCATTTAGAAATACGGTAGCGTTTCTCATCTTCATAATCTGATCTTTCAGGATGCTGATGATGCTTTTTTAAACGCATGTAAAAATCAATCATCGTGCAGCTTGCCAGCGAATTTAACGCGGCCGCAATTGAACCCCACGAGGCCAGAAAAATGATTGCTATTAATAAACCAACAAGGCCTTTTGGCAAATTGTCTGTAACAAAGCGCAGAAAAATATAATTGGTGTCATTGGTATCTGCAGCCGGGTCAGCTTTTGACAGAACTGTTTTATAATGGCTGCGCAATTCATTGGCCTTCGTATTCAGTTGCTGCAATTGAATTTTTAAGTTAGCTGCAGTTGCTTCATCATTTTTGTTTAACGCTTCAGCATAACTCGCAGCCGTATTTTTTTGCCTGGCATTTATATCATTAAATGCCGATGATATGGCCTTGAGCGAATCATTATAAGGCGCAGCATAAGTTTTTGTTTCAGCCGTTTTATTAAAGAACACCGGCGATGGCTGAAACTGATAAAACACAAACAACAATGCACCTAATAATAAGATCAAAAACTGCATGGGCACTTTTACCAGGCCGTTCATTAGCAAGCTCAGTTTGCTTTGCGTATTATTTTTAGCGGTAAGATATCTTCCCACCTGGCTATGATCTGTCCCAAAATAACTGAGCGCTAAAAAAAAGCCGCCTATCACACCACTGATTAGGTTGTATTTATCTTTCCAAACGAATCCATTGCCTTCAAAGCCCGTTGTTATTACATTAAGCTTTCCTGAAGCGCCGCTTATTTTTAAAGCATCTGTGAAACCTATATTTTGGGGCAGCAGGTGAACAATATAATAACCTGCAATGCACATGGCCGTTATTATAATTATCAATTGCAGTTGTTGTGTATAAGCAACAGCCTTAGCGCCGCCACTTACCGTATAAATTATAAGAATACCGCCCATTAAAATATTGGTATAAAAAATATTCCACCCAAATAATGAAGACAGGATAATAGAAGGGGCATAAACACTGATACCCGTGGAGAACCCACGTGAAAGCAAAAACAATGCAGCCGTAAAAGTTCTTGTTTTTAAATCGAACCGCTGCTCTAAAAATTCATACGGCGTAAATACTTTCAGCTTTGAAAACACAGGCACGAACGTTATGCACAATATCACCATCGCTATGGGAAGCCCGAAATAATATTGTACAAAACGCATCCCATCTGTAAATGCCTGGCCGGGCGCAGACAAAAAGGTAATAGCGCTTGCCTGTGTACCCATTATACTAAGCAGTACAAGCCACCAGGGCATGCTGCGGTTATTTAAAAAATATCCCTCAAGGTTGCGGCTGGTGCGACTTTTATACAAGCCATACACAACAATTAACAGCAGTGTGGCAACGAGTACTATCCAGTCGGCACTACTCATGAAAAATAATATGTAAACCAGGTAAAGAAAATAATAAGCACCACCAGCACCGCTATTACCAAAATATACCAGGAACGCCAGCTTTTAAATAATGGTATTTTAGGTTTTGTTTGCATGGTGGTTAAATTACGGGTAAATATAAAGGAAGTTACATTCTTTATGTAGCCGGCAACTGGCACTTTGTTGCAGTACTCTTATACAAATTATTCCGATGACATCGGAATTCCCTTTAACTATATATATTTCATGGCAACTATAAGCGCAATAAAAGGAGCTGCAATATCATGAAGCTGCATATTATTTCACAGGCTGCTTTCCGCTTCTTTTCAATGCTTCATTCGCAAAGTTCAGTAACACATCAGAGGGCAGGTAACCTGCCGTTATTAATACAGGTTTTCCTGAGCCATCGGCAACAATCAATGTAGGGTAGCCTTCAATGGCATATTTTTCTGCAAGGCCCGGCCCCACTCCTTTTTCACCATCAACAGAAACGTTTATAAAGTTCTTATTGAAAAATTCGCCCACTTTAGCGTCTGTAAAAGTGTATTGTTTCAGCATTTTGCAGGGTCCGCACCATGTTGCATAAATATCAAGAAATACAAGCTTGTTTTGAGTTTGCGCAGTTTTTAAAGCTTTCTCCCAATCCTGTTCTATAAATGTTATGCCGCCATCTTTTTTAACTGCTGCATCTTTTGATAAAGAACAATTTATTTCATTGCTGATAATACTTGGTGAAACAAAGCTGGTTGTAATAAGCCCTATTGCGGCAAGCAAAATATAAAGTGGTGCTGATTTCATTTATACAAGTTTGTTTTTCAATGACCCGGTAAAAAAGACATTATAGATATTTCCTTATATTGAAAGGCTTTACAGACCCTGCATTAATTCAGCGAAATAAAAATTAAATTTTCAGAATAAAAAGCTAATTCGATTCCTGTTCTTCTTTCTTCTTTTTGAAGTTAGGGATCATAATATGAAAAGTTGTACCCTGGCCATAAGCTGAGGCTACGGAAATGTCGCCGCCAATTCTTGAAAGCGCTTCTTTAACAATGTACAAGCCAATACCAAGCCCGTTTACATGCGTGGTACTGCGAAAAAACATTTTGAATATATTGTTTAAATGCTCCTCCACTATCCCAATGCCATTGTCTGCGATTTCTATCTGTACTTTATATTCATCAACCTTAACGGAAACCTCAACTTTCGGCGCTTCGGTGCTTGGTTTTGAATATTTAACCGCATTGGAAAGCAGGTTATCCATGATGATGGATACGCGGAAGGGATCATTAAAAAATACCATTTGCTGGTCAACATTAAGCACGAATTCAACAGATGGCTTTTGCATGCGGCATATTGCAATCGTTTCTGAAAGCATGCTCTCAAAATCTATTTCCGCATATTCATCTTCTACCCGTATACTCTTATAATATTCTATTATCTTCTGAATAAAGGCATCCATTTTATTCACGCAAGTTTCTATCATGCCCAAATAATTATTGGGGTCATCAACAGAATTTTCCATGCGGGCAAGGTTTATAATGCCCATGGCGGAAGCAAGAGGCGAACGCAAATCGTGCGATGTGCTGTAAACAAAACGGTTGAGTTCATCGTTTGTTTTTTGAAGTTCACTCACCTTTCTTTTTAACTGCAGCCTTGTTGTATATAATTCGAAAGCATTTTGAACCGCATTTTGCAATTCAAACTCGTCCCAGGGCTTTTTTATGTAACGGAATATTTCACCTTCATTAATGGCATTGATAATGGCTTCTGCATCTGTATAACCAGTTAGCAAAATACGAACAGGATCAGGAAAGGCTTTGCGGATAACCTGGAAAAATTCTACGCCTGTTGATTGCGGCATCCGCTGATCGCATATGATTACCTGGATATCTTTTTCGTCGTTTAGAATGCTCATCCCTTCCGCAGAAGAAGATGCGATAAATATTTTGTATTTACGGCGAAAGCTGGCCTGGAATGCAAGCAAATTATTTAACTCATCATCAATATATAAAACCCTGATTTTTTTATCTTCAGCAAACATAGTATGGTTTTTCACAGTTTTTAGGGTTAATCATCGCCCTTATATTTAAGGGGTAAAGTTATTATAAATTCAGCACCATTGCCGGGCGAAGAATTAATATTTATTTTTCCAAAATGCTTTTGAATAATTTTAAAAACAATGGCCATGCCGAGGCCTGTTCCTTCCCCAACATCTTTTGTTGTAAAAAATGGTTCAAAGATTCTGTGTTTTGTTGCTTCCTCCATGCCTGGGCCGGAGTCTTTAATTGAAATTTCAAGACAGCCTTCTTCCGTATCTCTTGTTTTAATAGTGATTACTTCATCTTCCTTTACAGCCTTTTGTTTTATCGCCTGTATTGCGTTGGTAATAATATTCATAAAAACCTGGTTCAGCTTACCGGGAAAACATTCTATCACACCTTCCGCATTAAACTCCTTAACCACTTTTATATAATAAGGAATAGTATTCTTAAGCAGCACGATTGTAGATAATATTCCGTCGTGCACATTTACGGTTTTTAACGAAGCTTCGTCAATCCTGCTGAAGGTGCGCAGGCCGCGTACAATTTCTGCCGTGCGTTCTGCACCTTCTTCAATACCCGCTATCAGGTTTTCGATCTCACCCTTTACATAAGTGATGTCAATTTCGTCTTTTAAATTTTTTATTTTATCGAGACTGGATTTAAAATTAGTATCATCTTTTAATGAATGCAATTCACCGTATGCATTTAATACTTCCAGCAAATCCTGAATGTCAAGTCTTAAGGGATTTATATTCGACTTAACAAAATTAATAGGGTTATTTATTTCATGTGCAATGCCTGCTGTAAGCTGGCCCAAGGAAGCCATTTTCTCTGCTTCTACCAGTTGTGTTTGTGCATCTTTAAGGTTAATCAACGCTTCATTAAGATGATGATTGGCGTTTTGCAATTCTGCCGTTCTTTTAGATACTTTTTCTTCCAGTATAATATTCTGCTCGTTTACGAGGCGCTCATTTTTGCGGGACTGTTCCAGCGCTTCGGCCTGTGATTGGTCTTTTTCTTTTTTCAGCACGTTTATTTTATCAGCAAGCGCTATGGAAAGCAATACGGTTTCTATAGCAGAGCCTATATAAAGAATATAATTCGTGAAATAATTAGCAGGTAATATATCTGAATTTCTAAGACTGAAAATAAGTAACCCCGTTAGAAACAATACCCACGAAACAGCATAAAATGTAGCGGGCCTGTAGCCTTTAAACATAATAATAAATGCGGCAACAATAGCTACGATACTTACTACAACCTGGAAAAAAACAATCAGGTAATAACTGATTGAATTAAGGTGCATAAAGCTTGCTATAATTGATCCTATTGAGGCAAATAATATTACAATAAATATTTTATGAATAAAGGGCGTATAAAGTTTTGTTCTTAAAAAGTTCATAGAAAACAATACGCCCGATATGATAGCCATAGAAGAGGAAACCGGCACTGCATAATAATTAAGCCACGGATAATTGATCCATACAAACTTAAACAGGAAACCGGCTAATGTAAACTGGGCAAACCCAAGAAAGAAAATATAAAGTATGTAAAGAATGTAGCCTTTATCAACCGTTACAAAATAGAGAAAAAGGTTATAAAAAAATATAGCTAATAAAATGCCGAAATAAGTAGTAATAATGTTCAGCTTCTTGTTTGCATGCTCAATCACGTTACCATAAGAGCCAACATACATATCCAGCACTGCCGGGTGCGAACTTTCGATATGGCCATAATAGGTAACATCAGAATTTGGACCCTGTTGTAAGTTGACTATGTAATTCGGCAGCTCGCTTTTATTCTGCTGCATCAATGCATTTCCGCCCGTGTAAATTTTAACCAGCTTGCCGGCAGAATCTTTATAGAGCGTTATAACTGATGTGTTTGGATGATCAAAATTAAGATAGGCAATACTGCCTGATTGGTTAAGCACAGAAAATCTGATCCATATATTCACATCCAATGACGAAAACACCGGCATTTTTCTGGTACTGGTGTAAAATTCCTTCGCATCAATTACATTACTGCTGTTATATTTTTTATTGCTGTTATTAAGTATTTCGAGATACCCTCCCAGTTTTTGGACATTTGTTTCATTGGTTAAAACAATGTCACCCGCAAAAATTCTTGTAACAATAAAAAGAAAAGCTATACAAATGCAAACCTGCTTTATGAACATCGGTTTATAAGATATTAAATATTACTATAAATTGTAAAGAAAGTACTTATTCAGTAAGTATAAAAAGGTTCGTAAAAAATAATATTTTACTTCTGCTATACTATACCACATTAAATTCATTCTTTTTAATTCCTTTAACCTCAAGCTCATAATGCACTCTAACGGTTAGGTTCTTGAATGGGGATTTTTCTTCGTGCACACTGGAAAGATTTTCACGCATCCAGAACATTTTTACCCGTTCACGTGGATGGGCTTTGTTTAAAGTAAGCGGGTCTTCCAAAAAAATAATGGTTGCCAGCAAATCAATTTTGGGATAATAAAATGTGCCCTGGTTGCCCACTTCCGTAAATACCCTGGCGCCAATCCACTGGTTAAACCTTAATGTAACCGGCGAGCACAAGCTAAACAGGGAACCTAAACCCAATTGGTTAAGAATAACAATAGAAGCCCTTGAAGGAAAATAGCTTCCTATACCAAGGCCTGCCACTTCAATTGAATTCCATAAACCGCACAATTCCGCGGTACCCGTTCTTGAATACTGCTTTATGTAGTCATAAATCTTGGGGTCCATATCGCCCGTAGCCGTTTCCAGCGGCAGGGGGTCAATACCATTGGCAATATGAATACGGGCGCCGCCATATAATTTTTGCCTGTCAATCGATTCTACTACAATAACAATAACGGAAGGGCTGTCTATCCAGGCATTGGTTGAAGATGTTACTTTTTGAATGCCATGATTTTCCAATACTTTTTGATGCCCTAAAACAAACTTTATACATGTTTCTTTATCATCGGTGGCTCTAAAAGCCCTGATTCTTACTTCTGTTTCCATCAGAGAGTTAAAAATTCAATTGCTAAATATTAATTAATCGGTACTTATGAAAAATTTTTTAAGCAGTAACTTCAGAATATTTACAATTACGCTATATTTTGCGATAATAAAAAAAATATCTTTTATTCAGTAACTTTATCCTTGTTCCAATAATCCTTTTTAAAACCAAAGCAACATGAATGACAAAAAAATAAATTTATTGTACATAGATGATGAACCACATAATCTTATAGCATTCAAAGCTGCATTCCGGCGCGATTTCAATATTTTCATTGCTGACTCTGCTTCTGAAGCCCGCAAAATAATAGACGAAAACGACATTCACGTTATTTTAAGCGATCAACGTATGCCCGTAGTAACAGGCATAGAGTTTTTTGAATCAATTTTAGAAACACATCCAGAGCCTATCCGTATTTTAATAACCGGTTATACAGATATAAACGCTGTAATTGATGCCATCAACCGCGGCCAGGTTTACAAATACCTTACCAAGCCCTGGAATGAAAATGATATTCGCATTTTTGTAAGAACTGCTCACGAAGTTTTTATGTTGCGCAGGGAAAATGCAGAACTTACCCAAAAGCTTATGGTTGCAAATGGCAAACTGGAATTTTTAGCCCGCCAAAGCCTTCTTTCCTAAACAAACTGCCGCACTGTCAGTTTGTTAACAGCATTTTAGTTGTTCACATAGCTTAATAAGTCATTAAGTTATTAAAATGAGATTTGGGCTTATTTTTGTTTCATATTAGCTTACATAAAAACAATTATATGGCACTTGAATTTACAGATACGAACTTTGAAACAGATGTTCTGAAGAGCGATAAATTAACTGTAGTTGACTTTTGGGCTGAATGGTGTGGCCCCTGCCGTGCAATCGGCCCTGTTATTGAAGAACTGTCAAAAGATTATGCAGGAAAGGTAAATGTTGGAAAAGTAAATGTTGACCTTAATCCTAACATAAGCATGAACTATGGTATTACTTCTATCCCGGCAATTTTATTTATTAAAGGGGGTAAAGTTGTTGACAAACAAATTGGTGCAGTTCCAAAATCTATACTGGATAAAAAAATACAGGCAAACCTGTAATTAATTCTTTCTTTACAAAGAAAGGCTGCTGCAAGGCGGCCTTTCTTGTTTTAAATAATCTCGTCATAAGATAAAGATTTCGTTAACTTATTTTAATTTGAGCGCTTAAACCGCAACTTTAATGCAACGATTACAGGGCCTTGCAGGCATTGTACTAATTCTTGGTTTAGCCTACCTCGTATCAAATAATAAAAAGAAGATTAATTACAGGCTTGTGTTAAGCGGGGTTGCCTTGCAGGTTACTATTGCCATATTGGTATTCAAAGTTCCTTTTATTGGTAATTTTTTTCAATGGCTCGGGCATGGCATGGGCAGGCTTGAAACATTTGCAAGGCAGGGTGCATCATTCGTTTATTCCGGTATAAACGTAACCCAGCCCGATGGAAGCGCCGCAGATTATCTTAAAGGCGGTTTTGTATTTGCCTTTAATGTTACGGCAACTATTATATTGGTTTGCGCAATCGTGGCTGTGTTATATCATTTTAATATTATGCAACACATAGTATCGCTTATTGCGCGGGCCATGAACTATGTAATGCGGGTTAGCGGCGCTGAGGCCCTCAGCAATGTAGCCAGCGCTTTTGTGGGCCAGGTGGAGGCACAGGTAATGATTCGCCCCTATTTAAAAGGTATGACAAAAAGTGAACTGCTGGCAAGCATGAGCGGCAGCCTTGCCTGTATTGCCGGAGGTATAATGGTGGTATATGCAAATATGGGCGCACAGGCCGGGCTTGACCTTGCGCCAAAACTTATAACTGCCAGTTTAATGGCAGCGCCCGGCGCGCTGGTAATTTCAAAAATTGTTTTTCCCGAAACGGAAGAAAGCGAAACTTATGGGCGTGTAAAACTGGAAGTACACAGTACCTACACAAATGTGATTGATGCCATTTCGCATGGAGCGGCAGATGGTTTTAAAATCGCCATGAATGTTATCGCCATGCTTATTGGCTTTATTGCTGTGATCGCCTTATTGGATTATATGTTGCTGCATATAGGCCATTTATTTAATAAAGATTTTGACCTTACACTAAATTATATTTTCAGCAAGATATTCTATCCTTTTGCCTGGAGCATGGGCGTACCGGCGCAGGATGTAAACAATGCCGCCACACTTTTAGGCCAGAAATTAACCATTAATGAATTTGTAGCTTTTCAAAACCTCACTAATAAATCTGTTCCCATTTTAACAGACAAAGGCTTGCTTATCATTAGCATTGCCATTTGCGGATTTGCCAATTTCAGCAGTGTGGGCATGCAAATTGGCGGAATTGGTGCGCTTGCGCCTGAAAGAAGGACTGACTTAGCCAAATTGGGATTAAAAGCATTGTTCTGCGGCACTTTAGCATCTTACTTGTCAGCCACTATTGCAGGAATTTTAATGTAACTTATTAGTTATCAATTCTTAAACTTACTTAATAGGTTACTTTTTTCCATCTTCGGTATTAATGTGTACGAAATACACCGTACGATTGATTGCATCAGTTTCTTTGAGATTGATGCTTTCTTTTTATAAGGACAAATAAACACGAATAATTATGAACAAAATAAAAAACATCGCAATTATTGCTTCACCCGATAATAAAACCGATCTTATCGAATGGTCTTATTTTAATAAAGAAGCACTTGCGAAACATCAAATACTGGCATTGGGTAGTACCGCAAACATTCTCGAAGGCACATTAAATAAAAAAGTAAATGTTTTAGAATCAGGAAAGCCCGGAGAGTATTCAGCTTTGCGTAATCTTATAGAAGAAAATAAAGTTGACGCTGTGATAATTTTTGATGACGCCGGAAAAATCATGCATAACAGGAGCTTATATAGTATTATGGAAACGGCAATTAGAAATAACATCATCATTGCAACAAACAGAACAACTGCTGATTTTGTGATCACTTCGAAATTGATTGATAATGAGTATAAAATCAGCACAGATGAAAAAAAAATAACCAATAAAAACACTTTTGCAGTGTCTAAAACATACCCGCTGGCAAAAGCGAGCTGAACATCTATATAGGGGTCTTTTATGAACATTACACTTTCAGCAAACAGTCGTGCACACAGAATAGCAATAAGCGTATTCTTTTTTATAGCCGGGCTTGTGAGTGCGAGCTGGGCAAGCAGGATACCGGATGTAAAAATGAGCCTTCAATTAAACGAAGCAGCTTTGGGAGGCGTTCTTTTTGCTGTTCCTGCAGGTCAAATTGTGAGCCTCCCACTGTCAAGCTGGCTTATTTCAAAATTCGGCAGCAGGCAATTATTGATTTATGTATCAATATTCTTTCCGCTCACTTTGGTTATGCTTTCGCTGGCAGCATCAACCTGGCAACTGGTTGGCGTACTATTCTTTTTCGGTTTCTGGGGCAATCTTTTTAATATTTCTATGAACACGCAGGCCGTTGCCATTGAATCGTTATATGGAAGATCAATCATGGCTTCATTTCATGGCCTGTGGAGCCTTGCCGGGTTTACGGGCGCTGCTTTGGGTAACTTTTTTGTATCTGGAAAGATATCCCCGCTTATACATTTTTCAATTATAGCCATTTTAGTTTCATTGCTGGTTTCATTTTTTTACAAATACACTTTACCGCAACATAACACAGCAACTGAACAAAAGGAGGCGCTTTTTGTAAAACCTGATAAACGCATATTGTTATTAGGCTTCATTGGTTTTTGCTGTATGATTTGCGAAGGCTGTATGGCCGACTGGAGCGGTATTTATTTTCATGAGGTTATCCATTCACCTGTAAAATACATAACGCTCGGCTATGTGGCATTTATGGCCACTATGGCAACCGGCAGGTTTATTGGCGACAAGCTTATTACAAAATTTGGCGTTGAAAAAATATTGCAGTTAAGCGGTGTCTTTATTGCTTCCGGCTTTGCTTTGATAATTTTATTTCCGGCTTTGCAAATAGCTATAACGGGCTGTTTGCTGGTGGGCTTTGGCGTTTCGTGCGTGGTGCCGCTTGTATATGCGGTGGCAGGGAAATTAAAAGGTATATCGCCCCAGTTTGCACTGTCAGCCGTTTCCACCATTAGTTTTCTTGGTTTTTTAATTGGCCCGCCTGTAATTGGTTTTATTGCCCAGGCGTCAAATTTAAGGTGGTCATTTGCCGTGGTTGCAATACTTGGCTTTTGCACAACTTTACTGGCCGGCAGAATAAAAAAGGTGATTGATTTTTAATTATTTCAGAGGTGGCTGGTGCCGCCTCCATTGTTTATTAAACATTCCTGCATTATCTTTCGCCCATAACAAAAATATTTCATCCAATATGAATGATTTACTGAAAATCTCCATTGAAGCGGCAATCAATGCCGGCAAAAAAATCCTGGAAGTTTATGAAAACGAGTTTGAAGTAGAAACCAAAACCGACAATTCACCGCTAACCGAAGCTGATAAAAGAAGCCATCATGCAATTAAAGATGCTTTGGAACCGCTTAATATTGACCTGTTAAGTGAAGAAGGTAAACTGCTCTCCTATGAAGAAAGAAAAAACTGGAAAAAATTCTGGCTGATAGATCCGCTTGATGGCACAAAAGAATTTATTAAACGCAATGGAGAGTTCACCGTAAATATAGCACTTGTTGAAAACGGTTACCCGGTTGCAGGCGTTGTGCACGTGCCGGTTACAGGCAAAACTTATTATGGTTCAGCAGAAGCGGGCAGCTTTGCATTTACTTATGATCCTCATTCTTCCGCTTCAATAGAAGATTATATTAACAGCGCATCAAAACTTCCGGATGCCCAGGCACCGGCGGTTTATACAGTGGTAGCCAGCCGCAGTCATAATACGCCGGAAACAGAGAATTTTATTGAAGAAAAAAGAAAACAACATGGCCAGGTTGAGTGTATCAGTTCGGGGAGTTCCATTAAATTGTGTTTGGTGGCAGAAGGCAAAGCAAATGTGTATCCGCGTCTTGCGCCCACTATGGAATGGGATACTGCTGCGGGCCATGCAGTTGCCAAATTCGCTGGTTGCAATGTTTATAATTCTGAAACCGGCAAAGAGCTGGAGTATAATAAAGAAAATCTTTTGAATCCGTGGTTTGTGGTTGAACGCAATTAATCAGTAACAAACAACTGCTGCATGAGTGAAAAACAGGCGCCGTTTCCTAACGCCTTTTTAATAGGTATACAAAAGGCGGGCACTACAACTTTAAATGACTGGATCAGCCAGCATCCGCAGGTATATTGCTATAATTCTTTAAAGGATATACCGCTTTTTGTAAAGTTTCCGGAACCTGACAAACTTAATAAACGTTTATTGCTCGAAACACCTGCGTATCAAAATGAGCCTGTCGTTTTTCATGCTGCAGTAAATTATATTTTCTATCCATCATTATTGCAGCAGATTGCCGCAAAACAGCCTGCTGCAAAGCTTTTACTCATATTACGCAATCCCGTGGCAAGGGCTATCTCTTCTTATTTTTATTTCAGGAAGATGATGCGCGAAACCAGGGATATAGAAACAGCGCTTATTTATCAACCCAAAAAGGATTTTGAAATAACAAGGGATAACAACGATTTTACTTATATAGAACATGGGTTTTATTATGAACAGTTGAAAAACTGCCTTCAATATTTTTCAAAAGAACAATTACTGGTACTGGATTATGATGAGTTGAAAAATAACCCGGGAAAACTTTTACAGGAAGTCTTTCATTTTTTACATATTGATGAAACCTTTAAGCCCGACCTCACTGCAAAAAATATTACCGGTGAGTTAAAAAGTAAATATTTACAACAAAGGCTTGTAAATAAAAGTGGCTTTCGCAAATGGGTTGTTGATAAGCTGATTGACCCCTGGTTGCCGGTTAATAAAAGAAAATTGCTGAAGAATAAAATGTTTGAGATGAATACATCAAAAACAGCCAGGCAGCCCGCTGACATTTTTGTGGAAGAAGAAACATTAAGAAAAATAAGAGAAAGGTTAACTGAGTTTTATTTGCACGATACAACCAAACTTGACGAATTACTTAACACAAATTTTTTTTCAAAATGGTTTGCACATAATACAATACCTAAAGAATAACCAGGCTGCTTATGTATAAAATAGTTCAAATGGTGCCTGCATTAGGCTGGGGCGGAGCGCAGGTTTTTTGCATTCAGTTATGTAATGAATTTGCAAAAAAAGATGGTTATGAAGTTACATTAATTTCAATGTACCATCACGATCCTCAAAAACATCTCCCGCTTTCCATGCTTAATGAGAAAGTGAAGTTCATCACACTCGGCAAAAAACCTGGCATTGATCCTTCCATGTTTTTAAAGATTTATAAAACGCTTAAAAACATCAGGCCCGATGTGGTGCACACACATTTGCATGCCGGCTATTATTGCTTTTACACTTAC
>JAEWBD010000229.1 GCA_023391315.1 Bacteroidota bacterium
GCAAATATTTCTTACCGGTACGTGCCTTCACAACCACTGCTTGGTAAATACAACAATGTATTCGGTGATAAATTTTTTGTATTTGAAGAACTCGTGCCGGGCAATTTTGAAAGCTATATTACAACAACGGTTTTACTGGATACATTAAACAACAATACCAATATTAGTATTGATGAAAAAGCATTAATAAAAGCAAGGTTGTTCGATATGTTTTTAAACGACTGGAACAGGCCGGAACAAAACTGGCTTTGGGGCAAAACAATAAGCGGCGATAAAACGGTATATATTCCTTTACCCGTGAACCGCGACCAGGCGTTTTCCAATTATGACGGGTTATTGTTTGGTGCAGGTTTAGGCATAGGCAGGTTAAACTATTTTCAAAAATTTAAAAACAATATTCCAAGTGTAAAATTTATTAACCAGCGGGAAAAAGACCTTGACCGGAGACTGCTCAATCAAACCAGCCTGGAAGAATGGATAAGCATTGCAAAAGATTTACAGCAGTCGCTGGCAGATGAGGTTATTGAAAATGCCGTTAAACAATTCCCGCCGGAAATGTATGCCGCCACAGGTAATGCAATAACTTCAAAACTTAAAGAAAGGCGCAGGCATATTGTGGAATGGGCAAATGAATATTATCATTTTCTTTTCAAAGAAGTGCAGGTAACAGGTTCTTCCAATAACGATAGGTTTGATGTGCAACGCATTAATAACAACGAAGTGCGGCTGCAGGTTTTTGAAGCGGATAATAACTCTCCTCATTATTCAAAAACGTTTAAGTCTTCCGAAACAAAAGAAATAAGATTATTTGGATTAAATGGTAATGACAGGTATCATATTTCAGGCGAGGGTAAAAATAATATTAGTATAAAAATAAGTGATGGCCTGAATAATGATTCTGTTATTGATATATCAACGTTAAGCAAAAAAAATAATACCATAACGGTTTATGCAAAAGATGGCATTAAAACAAATGGTGCCAACAGCGTTCACATCAGCAGCGATACTATGTACCGGTCTTATCATTATGACTGGTTCCGGTATAACCGGCGTGGTATATCGCCCATACTATTCTTTACCCTGGAAGACAGGTTATTTGCAGGACTTAGTTACAATATATTATCGAATAGATGGGACAAGCGCCCTTTTGCTTCAGCGCAAAACCTCAGCCTGCATTACTCCATCATGGAAAAGGCACCAAGCCTTACCTATAAGGCATTATTTCCAAAGCTTATTTTAAAATCAAACCTGTCGTTGTTAGCTAATTATGATCATGTGCGCTGGCAATTTTATTATGGGCTGGGCAACAAAACAACACATGAAGGCATTCGTAAACTGAAATATTATACTACAAGAACAAGGCAGTGGATATTCAGGCCACAGCTTACAAAATATTTTGGCAATAGCAGCATTGGTGCATTTGCCAGTGTGCAGGGTATAAAAGTGATAAACGATACGGCGAGGTTTATTGCCAATCCCGGCATGAATACCACTAATTTTAAATGGCAAACTTATGCAGGCGGCGGTTTAAGCTATAGTTACCAGCTATTGAATGATGCCATTGTGCCAACAAAAGGTTTTTATATTAACGCTTCGGCAATGGGCGAGCAAAATGTAAACGACCGTTCAAGCCATTATATAAAGTATGGTGGGAATGCTTACGTTTATATTCCGCTGGTATCAAAATTTTCACTTAATCTAAGGGCTGGCATTTCTACTGTTACAGGCAACCCTGAATTTTATCAATATCCTTCAATAGGTGGTGTAATATTCCGCGGTGTGCCGGCAGACAGGTTTCGTGGTAAAACAGCCTTTTATAACACAAATGATCTTCGTTTTATCTCACCTTTTCATTCCTGGTTCTTTAATGGCAAGGCAGGCTTCCTGATTTTCTGTGATGATGGCCGCGTTTGGCTTCCGGGTGAAAAATCAAATACATTACACATTGCTTATGGCGCCGGACTTATAGTTGCTCCTTTTAACCTCATTTATTTAGATGCCACATTTGGGTTTTATAAAAATGAAAATACACTGCAGGTTCGGGCAACATTTCCATTGCCGAAGTAACAGGCTTTAACGTGTCTTTATTATCTTCAATACATGAATTATATAAAACAAGTTGAAATAAGGTGGAGTGATCTTGATCCTAATTTTCATCTCCGCCATTCTGTTTATTATGATTTTGGTGCTTATTGCCGCATCAATTTTTTGTTTGATAACGGCATAACAGAAGATATAATGCGGGAACATTCTATCGGCCCTGTTTTATTCCGCGAAGAATGTTTTTTTATGAAGGAAATAATTTTGGGTGATAAGATAAGTATATCGCTAAAGCTGAAATCCGTTTCAGCAGATTTCAGGAAATTCTCTATGCAGCACGAAATTTTTAGAAATGACAATGAATTGGCTGCACTATTAATTGTTGATGGCGCCTGGATGGATACAGTAAAAAGAAAAATAGCTGCGCCCCCGCAAATGGTGATTGATACATTGAATACCATTCCGAAAACAGAAGATTATAAAACGGTGTGATCTATTTTGAAACTTAAAATAAGTATAAACAAGGATACCCGGGCTCAACCTAATTCTTTCTTTGCCTTTTGTTCGCGTATCATTTCAGGATAACCCATTCTTCTTGATAAAGCAGAAAGGGCCATTGCAATTCTTTTTGTTTTGGTAGGTTCTGTTTTAGCACTGTCTATCCACTTACTAAAATAATTTCTGTGGCTGCCGTTTAACGAATAGAAATGTTCCAGCGCTGCCGGTTCATCATTTAAACAGGCCATAAAATCTTCATTTAATTGCAGCGGCTTATCATCGGCTTCAAGCATTGCAGTTATTATTGCGCCTTTGCGTTTGCCAATTGCTTTGCGCATAACTGCATTTACCGGCATTATAAAATTGCCATCGCCCATTGGCATTATAGCTACGCTGCTTATTTTATAATTATCCAGCTTACCTTTTACGCGATATATTTTCTTACATCCGGGTTTTATTTGCTGTGCAATATCAGCAGGTATTACAAAATAAGTCCAGCCGGTTTTTTCACCCTGTTCATCAAATTTCAATAATGTAGCGGTGATTTTTACCATCGTTATACTGCTTTCAGGTTAACCGTGCTTTGTGAGTGGTAAATGGTGAGTAATTTTTAAACATGCAATCTAAAAAACAGCAATTCAGGACACTGTATTTTATATTTTGAGCCTACGATAAATCAGTTTTCACTTTCATCTTCATTCACTTCTATGGCTTCATCGGCGGCATTGGCTATAATTACATTACTCATTTTACGCAGCGGGTTGCTGCGGCTTTCATCATAATCTGCGCGGCGTTTAATTATATCTATGCATTCAAACAATGCTGCAACAAAAGAAGAAGCATCTGCCTTGCCTTTACCTGCAATATCGAAAGCGGTACCATGATCGGGGCTTGTTCTTATTGCCGGCATTCCTGCTGTATAATTAACGCCCTCGCCTATTGCCAGTGATTTAAACGGAATTAAACCCTGGTCGTGATACATAGCCAGTACAGCATCAAACTGCTGGTAATGTGCTCTTGCAAAAAAAGCATCGGCGCTAAACGGCCCAAAAGCAAGTATGCCTTTATCTTTTGCTTCCTTCACAGAAGGTTTTATAATAGTTTGTTCTTCATTACCCACAAGGCCTTCATCGCCTGCATGCGGGTTTAAGCCTAACACCGCGATCTTTGGCTTTTCAATACCAAAATCTCTTTTCAGGCTTTCATTTATTATAATAAGCTTGCTTAATATACTTTCTTTGGAAATATGGGCAGCTATATCTTTTACAGGCACATGTTCTGTAACCAGCGCCACGCGAAGGTTTGAAGCAACCATCAGCATAACCACATCATTTAAACCAAATGCATGTTTCAAATAAGGCGTATGGCCTGTAAAATTAAACTCAGCACATTGGATATTCTTTTTATGTAAAGGCGCCGTTACAAGGCCCTGTATTAGGCCATCCTTTAAAGCATCCACCGCATGTTGCAAGGATATTCTTGCATACCGGCCGCCTGTTTCATTTAACTGTCCGGCAGAAATGGGCACTTCTTCATCCCAGCAATTAAATATATTAAGCTGCTTATGGTTAATACGTGAAAAATCTTTCACAGATTGATACGAAAAATTGATTTCAGGCATTGATTTACGGTAAAAATTTATGCTCTTGTTACTCGCAAAAACCACGGGCGTACATTGGTCGAGAATGCGGTTATCACTTAATGTTTTAATAATAAGCTCAATACCAATACCATTAATATCACCACTTGTAAATCCTATAAGTGGCTTTTGCTGTTCTGCGTTCATAATAAATTAATAAACATTGTTTGGGTAAAAGTAAATTAATCCACAATAAAGCCTGTACCAGGATTTATTCGTACATGATTTCTTTATGGCAAAAGTACTTGTATTTTAATTCTTTGCACGCAAAGCAACTAATACAATCCTTTACTGGCGCGATTGTTGAATAATTATCAAATAAAAATATATGAAACAAACTATGAAAACGGCTGCTGCAAAGATGTTTTCATTATTATTTATTTTTTGCTTCATTACTTGCTGTTTGTATGCACAGGAAACTTCAGAGAATCCAAAAGTTGCAGCTACAGCAAACCCATCGCCCTGGTATGACCATACCTGGATCTGGATAGTAGGATCAGCCATATTTATTTTAATACTGGTAAGCCTGCCTGTAAAAAAATCCAAGTCAACCACATTGAAATCTAATTGAATTATTATAGCAGGAAAATAATGGAGGTTGCGAAATGCAACCTCTTTTTTATTGGGTATTGTAAGACCATTTAACCCATGTAGCGCCCCACGTAAATCCACCGCCAAATGCAGCGAGAATCAGATTGTCGCCCTTCTTTAATTGCTTCTCCCATTCCCACAAACAAAGCGGTATGGTTGCAGCAGTAGTGTTGCCATACTTCTGGATATTAATCATCACTTTTTCTCTTGACAACCCCATGCGGTTTGCAGTAGCATCAATTATTCTGAGATTGGCCTGGTGCGGCACAAGCCATGCCACATCATCTGCACTCAAATTATTTTGTTTCATTATCTCTGCACTTACGTCGGCCATGCCCTCTACAGCAT
>JAEWBD010000308.1 GCA_023391315.1 Bacteroidota bacterium
CGCTATTGCCGCAGCAGACTATATTATCCATCTTGCCGGCACCAATGTTGCTGAAAAGAGGTGGACTGAAAAACGTAAACAGGAAATTGTTGAAAGCCGGGTTAAAAGCGGCCACCTGCTTGTACGGTCACTTGGAGAAATCCCGAATAAAATTAAAGCGGTTGTAAGCGCTTCCGCCATTGGCTGGTATGGGCCTGATAATACAGTTTCTAAGCAAAATGGTTTTGCAGAAGATGCGCCGCCAAACAATGATTTTCTTGGTAACACCTGCAGGCTTTGGGAAGATAGCATAAAGCCCGTTGAAGCTTTGGGCAAACGGCTAATTATTACAAGGATCGGTATTGTGCTGAGTAAAGAAGGCGGCGCCCTGGCTGAATTTAAAAAGCCGCTTAAGACGGGCATTGCCGCCATACTGGGCAACGGTAAACAGGTTATAAGCTGGATTCATATTGATGATGTATGCAGGCTTTTTTTATTTGCCATTGAGCAGGAAAGCATGCACGGCATTTACAATGCTGTTGCCAATGAAACAGTGATCAATAAAACGTTTACGCTGGCGCTCGCCCGTAAAATGCGGGGTAAAAATTTCATACCTGTTTACGTGCCTGCATTTGCTTTAAAACTAATAATGGGCGAAATGAGCATTGAAGTTTTAAAAAGCGCTACAATAAGTAATAAAAAAATTCATGATGCGGGTTTTAGTTTTTTATATCCTTCGGTTGAAGCAGCATTAGGGAATCTTATCGGAGATAAATAATTTAATTGGTTGATGATAGATAAAAACTCATTAAAAAATTTCAATTGTTTACGTGATCAATATCTTTACACCTCATCTATTGCACATATGAAAAAGCTTGTCTATACATTATTCTTATCACTTGTACTGTCAACACTCTTTGCGCAAACTTACGAGGATAACTGGCAATCGTTAAACCAGCGTAAGATACCTGCCTGGTTTCAGCAGGATAAGTTTGGCATCTTTATACATTGGGGCCTATATGCCGTGCCGTCGTATGCGCCGGTAATTCCCAACAGCGGTTATAGTTATGCTGAATGGTATTGGTACCGCCTGCAGGAAAAGCAAAAAGATTTTCTTGCTTTTCATAATAAAAATTATGGTGAAGATTTTGCTTACCAGCAATTTGAACCCATGTTTAAAGCAGAAATGTTCGATCCGGCACAATGGGCGGATGTATTTAAAAGATCAGGAGCAAAATATGTTGTGCTTACCTCAAAACACCATGAAGGTTATTGCTTATGGAACAATGCAGAAGCAGACCGTGACTGGGGCAGGCCATGGAATGCAGTTACAGGAACACCGCATCGCGACCTCCTTGGTGATCTCACCAATGCTGTTCGTAATGAAGGCCTGAAAATGGGTTATTATTATTCTTTGTATGAATGGTTTAACCCTTTATGGCAAACAGATAAAAAGAAATTTGTAAGCGAGCACATGATACCGCAATTCAAAGATCTTGTTACAAAATATAAACCTTCCATTATCTTTTCAGACGGCGAGTGGGAACTCAGCGATACAGCCTGGCAAAGTACTAAGCTATTAGCGTGGCTCTTTAATGATTCGCCTGTAAAAGATGAAGTGGTTATAAACGATAGATGGGGCAGCAATACCCGAGGCAAAAACACAGGCTGCACTTATACCACTTCAGAATATGGAAGTGGCATGAACGCAGATGTGGTGTGGGAAGAAAGCCAGGGCATCGGGCATTCTTATGGCTATAACAGAAACGAACAGCTTGATGATTATAAATCCAGCCATGACCTTATTTTAATGTTATGCGATATTGTTTCAAGAGGTGGCAACCTTTTATTGGATATTGGCCCAACGGCTGATGGCCGCATTCCGGTTATTATGCAGCAACGTTTGATTGATATGGGCGACTGGCTTACATTGTACGGAGATGCCATTTATGGAACCCAGGCTTACAATCAGTCTTATCAATGGAGTAATGGTATAAAACCAGGTAAAAAAGATAAAAGTTATATGGCTGGTTACAGCATCGCAAAAATGACGGCTCCTAAAAAAGATTCTGCTTTTGTGGAATGCTTTTTCACAAAGAAAGGTAATAACCTGTATTGCATCCTGCCATTCTATCAATCTAAATTCACGTTGAAAAATTTAAAATTACCGGCTTCGGCAAAGGCAACCATACCCGGTGCAAAAAATACATGTTCATGGAAACAAAAGGGCAATGATGTGGAGTTGGATCTTTCTGCCATTACGGCCAACGATATTTCAAAACAGGGCATTTTTGCAATACGCATTGCAAATGCATTATAATAACTGGTTACAGATCGTCTTTCTGAAATTTATTGAATGAAAGAAATACAAACAGGGCTATATACACAAGGCATATAATAAACAATATAGTTGCCGGGGGCGCATTATTATAAATAATTTTGGAGCCGAATGTTATGGGAATTAATGTATCGCTTGCCTGTAAAGGAAAATAATAACGCACGGTGCCATGGCCACTTAAAAATTTAAAATCAATAAGCCCGCCAATTAATTGTTCAAACACTAACCCATATAAAAAGAAAACCGCCATTGCCAAACCGCTGCGCCGCATTAATACGGCGAGTATCATAGCTGTAAACAAATAGCAAAGTGTTTGAATAAAACTGTAGCCAATATATTCAATGCCGTTAAACGAAAAAGTTTCGCTGTAGCTGCTTCCGAAATAAATGGCAATTAAAAAGCAGCATAGTGTTGTGATGACTGCAATGATTAACCCGAATAAAATTTTTGCCAGAACGAACTGCTGCCTTGTTAAACCATCAATAATATTCTGCCGATGTGTTTTAAAATTATATTCATTGGTTATAACGAGTATCATTAACATGCCGGGGAAATATAAGAGCCAGCTGCTTACCCAGGCAATGGTTTGATATACCGCCGGAAAATCATACGGGAAGATAGTTACCGGCATATTATTCTTTTTTATTTCTCCCTGCAGGTTAAATGCAATCTGGTTTATGCCGTAAAGGCTTATAATGTATAAGCCAAGAAATATCCAGAAAGCACGATAGTTCTTTACTTTAAGCCATTCGAGTTTTAATAAGTGCGCCATGGTTTTTATTTAGCGGTGTAAAGTAAAGGTGTGGGGAAAAGACGTAAGGAGGCTACTACCTTCTGCCTTTTATCTTTCTCCTTATACCTTATTCGTGAGTTCCAAAAATTTAGTTTCAAGGCTTTTTTTCTTTACCTGCAAATGATTTAATGCAATGTTGTTATTAAAACAATACTGGTTAATAGCAGCAGCGTTGGCATTGCCGTTCACAAAAAATAATTGTAATACGTTGTTATGTTTTTTAATGGATGAAAAACCGCCCATCTGCTGCAATACCTCCTCAAGTTTTATTAAATCATCTGAGGCCACTTCAATTATTTCATCGGCAACAAGCACTTCATCAACGCTGCCAGCCGTTAAAAGATTACCGTTTTTAATTATCGCCACATGCGTGCAAACTTTTTCCACTTCATCCAGTAAATGACTTGCCATAATAATGGTTTTACCTTCCTGTGCCAAACGCTGTATCAGTTCCCTTATTTCAGCAATACCATTCGGATCTAAACCATTTGTCGGTTCATCAAAAATTAAAACCTGGGGGTCGCCCAATAAACAGGATGCAATGGCAAGCCTTTGTTTCATCCCCAGGGAATAAGTATTAAACTTACTTAGTTTGCGCTGGTAAAGATTTACTTTCTGCAGCACATTATCAATCTCATTAAAGCCTTTGCCTTTTATATGCGCAGCAACGCGCAGGTTTCTTTCGCCTGATAAATAATGATAAAAATTAGGCGTTTCCAGCAACGTGCCTACCTGCTTACGCACTTCCGCATCGGCGGGTTTGCCTAATAAAGTAAAACTGCCCGATGATGGCTTTAATATATCGAGGATAATGCCAAGCAGGGTCGTTTTGCCGCTTCCGTTTGGGCCAAGAATGCCGTAAACACTGCCTTCCGGCACGCTGAACGAAACATTATTTAAAGCGGTAACGGTTTTATAATGTTTGGTAATATTGTTTATTTCAAGAACAGGCACATTAAATTTTTTATCAAATAAAACTAACCAATTTTACATAGTTGTGCTGAAATATATGAAAGGCAAAAAATGAAGCTGGGCTGCCGATAACTAACACAATCATAAAGCCAGCGAATGAGATTTTAAACGAAATTGCACACATGAAGAAGATAGCAGTGATTCCTGCACGGTATGCATCCACACGTTTCCCGGCGAAGCTGATGCAGATGCTTGGCGAAAAAACAATTATAAAAACCACTTATGATAATACGGTAGCAACGGGTTTGTTTGATGATGTAATGGTTGTTACCGACAGTGAAATTATTTATAACGAATTGCAGAACGATAATGTTATAATGAGCAAACGAAATCATGAGAGCGGCAGCGACCGTATTGCAGAAGCCATTGCCAACGTTGATTGTGATATTATTATTAATGTACAGGGCGATGAGCCATTTGTTGACACCGTTATGCTTAAAAATTTATTATCCGCCTTTGATGATAAGCGGGTGCATGTTGCAAGTGTAATGCATGAATTATTTGAGCATGTGGATATTGAAAATCCAAATAATGTAAAAGTGGTTGTTAATAAAAATAAGGATGCTTTATATTTCAGCCGCTCTGTAATACCTTTTGTAAGAGATGCCGGAGATAAAGCAAGGTATTTTAAACATATTGGCATTTATGGTTACAGGAAAGAAGCTTTGCTGCAGTTCACAACATGGCCGGCCGGCGAACTGGAAAAAATTGAAAAGCTTGAACAGCTCCGTTATCTTGAAAATGGCATTAATATAAGAATGGTATTAACCAATCACGCAAGTGTTGGAATTGATACGAGGCAAGACCTTGAGTTGGCCAGGCAGTTTTTAAAGCAGCAACAAAATATAAATAACTGATGCAAACACTAACCTGTACACTAATTCAAGCAAAATTATTTTGGCAGGATGCCGCCGCCAACAGGCAGATGTTTGAAGAAAAGATAAATGCCATTCAGCAAAAAACGGAAGTAGTTATTCTGCCTGAAATGTTTTCAACGGGTTTCAGCATGCAACCCGAAAAATTTGCTGAAACAATGGATGGTGACACCGTTGCCTGGATGAAAAAAGTCGCGGCTTCAAAAAGAATAATCGTTGTTGGCAGCCTGATGATAGAGGAAGATGAGCAATACTATAACCGTTTAATATGGATGTTGCCGAATGGTGAATATGGTTATTATGATAAGCGTCATTTATTTGCTTACGGCGATGAACATAATCATTATTCGCCGGGCAATAAAAGGTTGATTGCATCAGCAAAAGGCTGGAAAATAAACCTGCAGGTTTGTTATGATTTAAGATTTCCTGTATGGGCAAGGCAATCTCCCCCTCAACATTTGTGGAGGGGAGACGGCGGTGCGGGCCAACCGGAATATGATGTTTTAATCTATGTGGCCAACTGGCCGGAAAGACGTTCCATTGCATGGAAAATTTTATTGCAGGCAAGGGCGATAGAAAACCAATGCTATGTTATTGGTGTGAACAGGGTTGGTAATGATGGCAATGGAATTTATCATGCAGGCGATAGCATGGTTATAGATCCGCTGGGCGAAATACTCTATCATAAAAAAGACGAGGAAGATGTTTTTACGATTGAATTAAAAAGAAAACATCTTGAAGATATAAGAGCGAAATTTCCATTTTTAAAAGATGCCGACAGGTTTATTATAACAAATGAGTAATACAAAAATATATTTGGCAGAAAAGATATATACAGGTTATGATATGCTGCAGCAACATGCCGTTGCTGTGTTGGATAATGTAATTGTTGGCATGCATCCATTAACTGACATGCCTGCTGATGCCGGGGTTGTAGAGTATAAAAGCGCCTTGCTTGCACCTGCATTTATCGACCTACAATTATACGGCGCTTATAAGAGATTGCTTTCTGCATACCCCGATGCTGAAACCATAAAAGCGATTTATGAATATAGTAAAGCAGGTGGCTGTTCACACTGCATGCCAACTGTTGCCACGCATACTTACGAAACCATTTTTAAATGTATTGATGCCGTAAGAGATTACTGGAATGCAGGCGGAGCGGGCGTTTTAGGCCTGCATGTGGAAGGCCCCTGGATAAGCAAGGCCAAACGTGGCGCCCATAATCCCGGCTGGATTTTCTCGCCCTCCGTTCAGCAGGCAAAAGAATTACTGGAATATGGAAAAGATGTAATAAAAATAATAACGCTTGCACCGGAAGTTGTAAGTAAAGAAGTGATTGAGCTTGTTCAGTCCTATAATGTTGTAATTTCTGCTGGCCATAGTAATGCAACGTATGAACAGGCCACGCAATCATTTAATACCATAACAACCGCAACGCATTTATACAATGCCATGAGCGCTTTTCAGCACCGAGAACCCGGGATGGTGGGCGCTCTCTTTAATCATGCATCAGTTAATTGCAGCATTGTGCCGGATGGTTATCATGTAAGTTTTCCTGCTATCCGCATCGCTAAAAAATTAATGGGTGAAAGATTATTTGCCATTACCGATGCTGTTACAGAAACACACGAAGGTTATTATACACATGCATTGGATGGCGATAAATATGCAGCCAATGGCATTCTCAGCGGCTCAGCACTAACCATGAATAAATGTGTAAAGAATTTTGTTGAACATTGCAACATTCACACTGAAGAAGCTTTGCGCATGTGCAGCCTGTATCCTGCCAGAGTTCTGAACATGGAAAATGAGCTTGGCATTATTGCAACGGGTAGAAAAGCGAATATGGTTGTATTGGATAATGATTTTAATGTTTTGGAGGTAATAAGCCCGCATTAATCACAATTGATTGCATTTAGCTTTTAAGTTTTAATTTTATTTTGTTGCCGGCTTTGGTAGTGCTGTCATCGTCCCTTGTGTCACTCCCTTCAGCATTTGAATCATAGCTCAGCTATTTGCTGTGGTACAAGTGTTGCGACGCAAGGGAGGATGCCATGAAATGCTATAGCCGGTCACCAAAAAATACATCTATAAAACAACATTATGCCCAGAAGTATTATTGCAGGAATTGGGATGTACGTGCCCGAAAATATTTTCACGAATAACGACCTTACAAAATATATGGATACCAGTGACGAATGGATACAGGAACGCACCGGTATTAAAGAAAGGCGGTATGCCCACCGCACTGATGAAACCACGGCTACCATGGGTATTGCGGCTGCAAAAATGGCCATAGAAAGAGCGGGTATTACGCCGCAGGATATTGACTTTATTGTGTTTGCTACGCTGTCTCCCGATTATTATTTCCCGGGTTGTGGTGTAATTGTGCAACGCGAATTAAACATGCACGAAATTGGTGCGCTGGATGTGCGCAATCAATGCAGCGGTTTTGTATATGCATTAAGTGTGGCCGACCAGTTTATACGCAGCGGCATGTATAAAAATATTTTGGTTATTGGCAGTGAAAAACATTCTTTCGGGCTTGATTTTAATACACGCAGCCGCAATGTATCTGTAATATTTGGTGATGGCGCCGGCGCTGTTGTATTGCAGCCAACTGAAGATGAAAACCGCGGCATACTCAGCACACATTTGCACAGTGATGGCAGGAGCGCAGAAATACTGGCTATGTATAATCCGGGTACGCATGCCAATCACTGGCAGGAAGGCCTTGCAGATTTTGATGATGCAGCGCTTGGTGAAATGTTTGAAAGCCATGCCATGATTGATAAGGTACAAAACCGTCCTTTTATGAACGGGCCGGAAGTGTTTAAGAAGGCAATAGTAAAATTTCCGGAAGTGGTAATGGAAGCGCTTAATAAAAATGGCTATACGCCGCAGGATATTAAACTGCTGGTGCCGCACCAGGCTAACCTGCGCATAAGCCAGTTTGTACAAAGAGGATTAAAACTAAATGACGACCAGGTGTATAATAATATTCAGAAGTATGGTAACACAACCGCAGCTTCTATTCCCATTGCTTTGTGTGAGGCATGGCAGGAAGGTAAAATACAAAACGGTGATCTTGTTTGCCTTGCGGCATTTGGCAGTGGGCTTACCTGGGCCAGCGCTTTGCTGAAGTGGTAGAAAACAGTTAACTCATGGTTAACTAATACTACTTTTTCTTTTTATATTTTATTTCAACAGCAACAACGCCTGCATTAATCATATTAATTCTTCTTGCCGCTTTCTTGCTGAGGTCAATAATCCTGCCTTGTACAAAAGGGCCGCGGTCGGTAATACGCACTTTTACGCTTTGATGATTGGCAAGGTTTATGACCTTCACTTTTGTGCCCAGCGGCAATGTTTTGTGAGCAGCCGTTAATTTATGCTGGCTGAACTTTTTACCGTTTGCCATTGGCCTGCGCACAAACTTATCACCATAATAAGATGCTTTACCAGTCTCGGTTATGTACTTGCCGCAGGATGAAAAAAATAACCATGCCAAACAGGATAAAAGGAGGATTTTATTCATTGCTAATTCATCTCTTCCTGCAATTCATAATCTATTTCCAGTTGTGCAGAAAGTATATTAAAGCTTTTGCGGTGATACCTGCACAAGCCATGCGATTCAATGGCGCGGCGGTGTTCCACCGTGCCATAACCTTTATTTTGTGCCCAGTTATAATGCGGAAATTCATCATGCAGTTGCTGCATATATTTATCACGGTATGTTTTGGCAAGAATGCTTGCCGCCGCAATGCTTGCATAAATACCATCGCCTTTTATTATACATTGATGTTGCACGTTGCGCCAGGCCGTAAACCGGTTGCCGTCAACCAAAATCAAAGCAGGTTCAACCGGTAATTGTTCCAGTGCAAGATGCATGGCTTTAAACGAAGCTTTTAAAATATTGATGGAATCGATTTCGTCATTATCCACCATGGCAACTGCATAATACAACGCTTTTTTTTCAATATATACGCGCAGTGTTTCGCGTTGCTCCGGCGTTACTTGTTTGCTGTCGTTCAATAC
>JAEWBD010000383.1 GCA_023391315.1 Bacteroidota bacterium
AACAAGCGCAGCATGAAACCGGGTTATGCTGGCATTGAGAACGAACTCTTCTTCAAACCCAAAACATCTATGTTATTTGGCGATGCTAAAAATGTATTGCAGCAACTTGTAGTTGAAGTGAAAGAACTTTAAATGCTGGAAAATTTTATGGGAACAGGCAGGTATTTATTTTATTCAAAAAATTCAAAAATAGATAAGGCTGCAGCTTTCACTGATTAAATTTTAATACATCAGCTTATACATTTTTCCCGGCAGGCACGTTATTATATTCTGCAATTCAAGGTTTAAAATAACTGCCGCTATTGAACTGCTGCTAAGGTTGCTGTGAATATTCAGCTCATCAATATGCACACTGTCTTTTTGTTTCAAAAGATTGACGATTATTTTTTCATCTTCGCTTAACTCAATAAATAATTCAGCCTGCAATTTTCTTCTGGCCTTCTTTGGCTGCCAACCAAGGCTTTCTATAAGGTCTTTTGCATCAGTAAATAATGCGGCCTTATTGCTTTGAATAAGATAATTGCAGCCTGCACTTTTTGTATCAGAAATACGTCCGGGCAGGGCAAAAACATCGTGGTTATAATTATTGGCCAGTTCGGCGGTAATCATGCTGCCGCCTTTTATTGCGGTTTCTATTACAATTGTAGCATCTGCCATGCCTGCAACGATCCTGTTGCGTTTTGGAAAATTATATTTATCAGGTTTTTCATAATGACGGAATTCTGTAAGTAAACCTCCCTGTTCTGTTATTTCTTTTGCCAGTAATTTATGCTGGCGCGGATAAATTATTTGCAAGCCATGCGCCAGTACGGCAACTGTTTCCAGTTTGTTTTGCAGCGCGGTTTTATGTGCTATGCTGTCAATACCATAAGCAAGCCCGCTTACAATTAAGACATTCGTATCAGCAAGGTCGTTCACTAATTTTTCAGTGGCCTGTTTGCCATAATCCGTATTATTTCTTGTGCCGATAATATTTATAATGCGGGAAGCATTTAAGTTTGCATTACCGCGATAATACAATAGCGTTGGCGAATCATAACAATTCAATAAACGTTGCGGATAATTTTTATCTGTTATAAAAAGCGGCTCGATTTTATACTTTTCAATAAATTTTATTTCTTCTTCCGCTATTGAAAAATCCTCAAACGATTTAATGTGGGCAGCACTTATTAAACCGATATTTTCCAGGGAGCTTAACTCTTTCTTTTTAGCTTTAAAAATGCTTTCCGCATTGCCATAAGTTTCAATAAGTGTTTTGGCCTGAACGCAACCAACATTGGGTACGAGGGTCAAGGCGATTTTATATAAGAGGTCATTATTCATAGAGCAGGGTTATCTGTTATACAGGATTGAAAATAATAATTATTATTTAAAATGGATGGGTAACTGTGAATTGTCAAACGTGAAAGTTCGTTTGTCTGCAATAAAAAACTCACAATTCACCTAAGTGAATTGTGAGTAGAATGACGAAGCTTATTTAATTATTTCAATTCAAACACCACATTTACGTTATACTGAATTTTTATCTTTTTAAAATCAACATCCATTGGCGCAGCTTCTGCATCGGCGGCTTTCATCATCATATTAGCTGCATACATTGGCCTTGGATAACTTCCGCTTTCTACCGGATCATTAATGGTTAAAGCCTGGCCTACATTATCACCTAAAGCAGCAGCCAGGTAGGTCGCTTTTTCTTTAGCGGCTTTTATAGCCTGTATCTTCAATTCTTTTTTAATGGAATCCATATTGCTGTGCGATGTGCGGCTTAAAGCAAAATTTTGTGTTGCCTGGTCATCAAGTTTATCAACCAGCTTATCCATGTCATTCACAGACTTCATTTTTACTTCATAAGTAATCCCGGCCTTCATATCAGGGTTCTTTTTTTTATTTTTTTGATACCACCAATAATTGCCATCCCATCCTGAATAACCCTGTACAACTACGTCAGTATCTGCAATGCCCATACTTTTCGCAGCGCTTAAAAACTGGTTGCGAAGGGTTTCTATGTCCACCTTTTCGCCATTTTTCTTTGTGTATTCACGCAGTTCCACCTGAACATAAATTTCATCCGGTGTTATTTCCAGTTCTGCAGTACCGGTTACATTAATAGTGCGTTGTTTAATAATATTATCGCCTGTTTGTGCATTACCCAATAATAAAAACAAACTTGCAGAGAGCGCTAAAAATACTTTCTTCATAATTCTCAATTTAATTTACAACATGATGAAGCTATTTAAAATATTACACAAGCACAAAATGCTATTAACAATGGTTTAAGAAAAGCCTTTCGTTTATTTAAAGAAAATATAGGCGATAATAATAGCAGCAATCACGCCAATAATATCTGCGAACAATCCCGCCCAAACAGCATAACGCACTTTCTTGATGCCAACACTGCCAAAGTATAAAGCAAGGATATAAAAAGTAGTATCAGTTGTGCCCTGGAAGGTGCAGGAAAGTTTGCCAATAAAACTATCCGGGCCGTAAGTTTTCATGGCGTCTATCATCATACCCCTTGCACCGCTGCCGCTAAAAGGCCGCATGATAGCAGTGGGTAATGCAGGCACAAAATCACTGTTAAGCCCTGTTGCATGTATCACGTAACTTATGCCATCTACAATATAACCAAGCGCCCCGCTATCCCTGAAAACGCGTATGGCTACGAGCATTCCAACGAGATAAGGAATTATTTTCAGCACTACATTAAAGCCTTCTTTTGCACCTTCTATAAAAGCATCAAAAACAGATACTTTTTTATAAGCGCCGCCCACAATAATTGCCACAATTATTATCAGCAAAATAAGGTTGCCGCTTATGGTGCTGAACGTACTTTTGTTTGCAGCACTCATGTGGTTTACACCAACCATCAATACGCTTACCAGTGCTATTAAACCAATGATCCATGCAAGCAAAACAGCATCCCATTTTAATTTTTGTTTAATGCCTACAACAATGATGGAAGCAAGCGTTGTTATTAATGTACCTAATACACAGGGAATAAAAACACTGGTAGCATCAGTGGAGCCAACCGAAATTCTATAAGTAAATATTGAAAGCGGAATTAAGGTAAGCCCGCTTGTATGCAATACCAAAAACATTATCTGCGCGTTGGATGCGGTGCCTTTATGCGGATTAATATTTTCCAGGCTTTGCATAGATTTTAAACCAAAAGGCGTGGCAGCATTATCCAGCCCAAGTATGTTAGCGCTAAAATTCATCACCATTTCACCCATTACCGGGTGGCCATCCGGCACTTCGGGGAAAAGCCGTTTCATTAATGGGTTTAATTTTCTGGCAAGCCAGTTAATGGCGCCTGCTTTTTCAGCAATATTCATCAAACCCAAAAAGAAAACCATTGTTCCTATGAGCGAAAACGCAACATCTACCACGGAAGATTTGGCCGAGTCGAAAATACCATCCACTAACGTTTTAAAAATAGTGGTATCGCCATCAACAAAAAACTTAATTAATGCAATAATAAAAGCGATAATAAAGAATGCAATAAATACGATGTTTAATGCCATGCCCGGCCGCCGCAGCGGAGTTTGATAAGGGCGTAAAATAAAAGAAACATTTCATTAATTTCTATAATCTTACTTTTGCGCCGCGAAAAAATTGTTTCACTAAAAAATATTCCCTTAGGGATCAAAGCATGGCTTTACAGGCAGGTATAG
>JAEWBD010000081.1 GCA_023391315.1 Bacteroidota bacterium
CCGTTGATTGCAATGGCCGTTATGTAAAATCAGATCCGCATAAAGGCGCTATGATTGCCGTTGCAGAAGCAGCCCGCAATATTGTTTGCAGCGGTGGTGAGCCTATTGGTGTAACCAATTGTTTAAACTTTGGCAATCCCTATATTCCCGAAGTGTATTACCAGTTTGTAAAAGCCGTGCAGGGTATGGGTGAAGCCTGCCGCAAATTCAATACGCCGGTTACGGGCGGTAATGTTAGTTTTTATAACCAGAACCCTGAAGGGCCGGTTTACCCCACGCCTACAATTGGCATGGTGGGTGTGCTGGATAATGCTGATGATAAGATGACGCTTGATTTTAAAAATGATGGTGATGTGATCGTTCTCATCGGCACACAAAAAAATGATATTGGCAGCAGCGAATACCTGCATAAAATAAAAGGCATTGAATTATCGCCGGCACCTTATTTTGATATTGATGAGGAATTTGCTGTACAGAAATTCATCAGTTCCATCATAAAAGAAAAAATTATTACAAGCGCCCACGATATAAGCGAAGGTGGTTTACTGGTTACATTGTTTGAAAGCGGCTTTAACCGTAATCTTGGTTTTGATGTAGCCGGCGATACTGAAGGCTTAAGAACGGATGCTTTCTGGCTGGGCGAAGCGCAAAGCCGTGTTGTAATAAGCTGTTCAAAAGAAAAACTGCAGGAGTTGAAACATAAAACCGCTTCTGCAGGAATAGATATTGCAGTATTGGGCGCAGTTACATCATCAGCCATAAAAATTAATGGCGAAGATTTTGGTGATATAAAAAACTGGAAGAACAGGTATGATACGGCCATTGAAAAAATATTAAACAATTAGTGGAAAAACAACCATTGATATTAATTACGGGTGCTGCCGGTTTTATCGGCAGTTGTGTTGTTCAGCTTTTTAATGAACAAGGCAGGGAGAATATTGTACTGGTAGATAAGTTTACCGACCTGCAAAAAGAGCGCAACTGGAAAGATAAAAAATATAAATACCTCGTTGACCGCGAGCTTTTGCTGGAATGGCTTGATGAGAATAAACCCAATATAGAATTCATTATTCATTTGGGCGCCCGGACTAACGTAAGGGAGAAGAGCAATACTGTGCTGCAGGAAATGAATGTGGAATATTCAGAAGATGTATGGAACTATGCAACGGTGTATAATATTCCATTGGTGTATGCATCATCCGCTACTACTTATGGCAATGGCGAATTAGGGTTTAATGATGATGATAAACTCATCGGCGATTTTCAACCCTTGAATGAATATGCTGCCAGCAAACACAATTTTGACAAATGGGCTGTTCAGCAGTTAAACGCACCGCCATATTGGGCCGGCCTTAAACTCTTCAATGTTTATGGCCCAAATGAATATCATAAAGGCGAAGGTTGCAGCATAGTATTAAAAACCTTTAAACAAATACAGGAAAATAATACTGTAACATTATTTAAAAGCAACAGCGAAAGCTTTGAAGATGGCGGCCAGTTGCGTGATTTTATTTATGTAAAAGATGTGGCCAAACTTATATGGTGGATGTATAATGCCATGATAGAAAAACAATGGCATCCTGAGAAGAACGGCCTTTATAATGTTGGTACGGGCAAAGCCCGCAGTTTTAAAGACGTTGCCATACTTGTGTTTAAAGCTTTAGGCAAAGAGCCTAACATTATTTACACTGAAATGCCGGAAGATATTGCCAGTGGTTTTCGCGGATTCAGTGAAGCAACAACTGTTAAGCTGAAACATGCAGGTTATAATGAACCATTTACTTCGCTTGAAGAAGGCATTGAAGATTATATAAAGAATTACCTTGCTGAAAGACCTGCATAACCCTGTTCAATCAAGATTCAGTAAAAAACGGTTTATATTTTTCACTATGGAAGGGCCTTCATAAATAAAGCCCGTCCATACCTGCACCAGCGAAGCGCCCGCATCCAGTTTTACTTTGGCGTCTTCTACCGTAAAAATGCCACCGCTTGCTATTACAGGAATTTTATTATCTGAATTACCGATTAAATATTGCAGCACTTCATTTGATTTTTCAAATACAGGTTTGCCGCTTAATCCGCCTGCTTCCGAAGCTTTTAGCTTTGAACTTTCAGCTTTCAGCCCTTCTCTTGAAATGGTTGTATTTGTGGCAACGATGCCATCAAGCTTTACTTCTAATGCAAGGGCAATAATATCATCAAGCTGTGCATGGTTCAGGTCAGGTGCAATTTTAAGTAACAGCGGTTTTTGTTTTGAATAAGTGTTATTGATGGTTTGCAAATGCGCCAGTATTTTTCTCAACGAATCTTTCTCCTGCAATTCGCGCAGGCCGGGCGTATTGGGTGAGCTCACATTCACCACAAAATAATCAACACAATCAAACAATTCACGAAAACAAATATCATAATCTTTCCAGGCATCTTCATTAGGCGTTACTTTGTTTTTGCCGATGTTCCCTCCTATCACAAGACTATTATCTTTAAACCTGTCAACTTCCTCAAGCCATTCATAAAGGCGCTTTTTAATTGCATGTACGCCATCATTATTAAAACCCATACGGTTGATCAACGCTTTGTCTGCAGGCAGGCGAAACAAGCGGGGTTTATCATTGCCTGGCTGCGGTTTGGGCGTTACAGTTCCTATTTCCACAAATCCAAAACCTAGCGCTTTAAGTTCTCTTAAATACAAGGCATTTTTATCAAAGCCTGCACCCAGGCCAACCGGATTTTTAAAGTTTAAACCGAAAACATTTTTTTGCAGGGAAGGGTCATTATACTGAAAACTTCTTTCAATAATTTTTTTGGCAAATGGGATATTACAAGCCGTTTTTAAACTGTTCATTGCGAAATAATGAACCGCTTCAGGATCAAAATTAAACAGCAGCTTGCGCACAGCAGAATAAAACATATTGCGAAGATAAGAACGTGAAACGTGAATCGTCAAACGTGAAAAGGCTAAAAGATTGACTTCTTCTCAACCAATCAACCTATCAACTATTCAACTTAGGCGGCTTCGTTACATACTTATTATCCTTTATTAAAAACCGGTAAGGCAGTAAAGCATCTTCAGCCGCATAATCAACACCAATACGGGTTGCAGTAATTATATCTTTTTTTGTTAAAACATAATCATCAGCTGCAATAAAGAAATGGTCGCTTCTCAAATCAATACCGGTATGATGCGTATAAATGCCCAGCGCTTTTGAAACATTGCCCGGGCCGCTCGTTAACGTATAATCCAACTTTTTTTTACGGGTACGCGCAAGCATGACATCAATACCAATAAGCGGTTCTGCTGCACGAACAAGCACTGCATTGGGTACGTCTTTCAAATTGGTCACCACATTAAATAAATGGTGAATTCCATAACATAAGTACACATAAGCAGCGCCACCATTGGCATACATAATTTCGGTACGTTTGGTGCGGCGGTTATTGTAAGCATGCGAGGCTTTATCAACAATTCCGTTATAAGCTTCTGTTTCGGTAATGCGGGCAGCCGTAAGTTGTTCATTAAAATAGGTAACGATTATTTTACCCAACAATTCCTTTGAAATTTTTACAACATCTTTGCGCATATAAAAATTTTCATTTAACATTTTCAACGATGCTAAAAATTGCTGTTCTTTCGTTGTAAGCCTGTCTGTAACCATCAATTGAATTACATTTAATATCTAAAATTAGTACCTGTTGCTTAAAGAGATCATTATATCCATACAGAGTTATTACAAAGCGCATTATTTTATACGTGAACATAAGCTTTGGAAATGGATAATTATTCCCGGTATTATTTACTGTATCCTCTTTGTAATTTCCCTATATTTTTTTGGGTTAACGGCTAACAATTTTATAGAATGGCTTAGTTTAAAAACCGGCATAAAAGCATGGCTTGCTGAAAACGGTTCGGGCCTGCTTGGTTTTCTTTTTGCATTCGGAGGCATAATGCTCTGGCTTATACAAATGCTTTTTTATTTTTCATTATTTAAATATATATGGCTGATTCTTGGCTCACCTGTATTTGCTTATTTAAGTGAAAAAACCGCATCGATTATTGAGAAAAAAGAATTCGAGTTTGATGCAAAGCAATTCATTAAAGATATTTTCAGGGGAATAAGAATTGCCTTGCGTAATTGTTTATGGCAATCTGTTTACATGATTTCAATATTAATATTATCATTGATACCAATTGCCGGATGGCTTACGCCCTTACTTGCTTTGCTGGTTGAATGTTATTATTATGGCTTTTCCATGCTCGATTATAGCTTTGAAAGAAAAAAGATAAGTGCGTCAGACAGCATATATTTTATCGGCAATCATAAAGGCCTTGCTATTGGCAATGGGTTAATGTTTTATTTAATACAGGTTGTACCGATAATAGGCTGGGTGCTTGCACCAACATACGCCGTAGTTGCTGCAACGCTAAGCCTGCATGAAGCAAAAGATATTATTCCTTCAAATACCGAAGCCTGATGCCAGCAGCAACCATTTATCTTATACCTATTGTTTTGCATGAAGATGAAATTGCACTGCAAACAATTCCTCTGTATATAATTAATGCCGTTAAACAATGCAATATTTTATACGCGGAGAATGAACGCACTGCGAGAAGATTTTTAAAAAAAATATGGAAAGAGATTGATATCAATGCTTACACCTGGCATACAATTCATAAAGCTGAAACGGAAGTGCAGCAAAGCTTTAAGAACGATATAGCACAACATAAAACAATTGGTATAATGAGTGAAGCCGGCTGTCCCGGCATTGCCGATCCGGGACAAATGCTCGTGCATATTGCACAGCAAATGCAGGCAAAAGTGATACCGCTGGTTGGCCCTAATTCTATCATTCTCGCATTAATGGCCAGCGGCATGAATGGCCAAAGTTTCCAGTTTGTTGGTTATTTGCCGGTGGATGCACACGAACGCAAAAAGAAGGTTATTGAACTGGAAAATGAATCCATTAAAAAAAGGTGTACACAAATTTTTATTGAAACGCCTTATCGAAATAATCAATTGGTAAATGATATTCTCACAACTGCAAAACCTGAAACGCAATTATGTATTGCTGTAGATATAACAGCTTCAACAGAATCTATTCAAACCAAAAAAATAAAAGACTGGAAGAAAGAAAAAATTGAACTGCATAAAAGGCCGGCGATCTTTTTGCTGTATGCAGATATGTAGCTACTGAATATTTTTAAGCAAGAGAAATGGTGGTTGTTGCTTAAAACCAATTTTTTCACCCCGTATTTTACTTTCTTTATACTGCTATCCGGTGTAGAAGCATATGTTTTATTTTTTACAAATGCTGCCTGGTGCAGCTAATAAAAAACAGGTAACCGATAAACACTCAAACTAATGTACGCTTCATATAATATTACTATTGACCGGCAATTACATTTGCCTCTATTGCCAATAATGTTTTACCGCCATTACGTGTGTTAGTAGTAACTAAAATTGTTTTTCTGGTAAAGCCCTGCGTGTGTAAAGTGCCGAATTTAGCTTTTATGAATTTTGAATCGCCGGGCGTAACACTATTATGCGGATAATCTACGATGGTACACCCGCAACTTGGTTTTATACCTAAAATAAAAAGTGGTGTTTCACCGGAATTTTTAAACTTAAACCTTGCAAAAGCAGTGTCGCCTTCCTTTATATTTCCTACATTAATTATTGTATCAGTCCAATTTATTAATGTAAAATGTGCTGTATCAACAGCCGCCACATATTTTTCATCAATACCAAGGTCATTTTTATATGGATCTTTATGCTGATTATTACAGGCACTCAATAAAAAAATACTTATTAAAAACAATAAATAACGCATTAATATTTAATTAGCCGTGCTGCTCCCTTTGAATTATAAAAACAAATGGAAGCTGTTGAGGAATTTGCTAAAATAAACCTTGAAGACTGGGAAAGATAAGATGCGCCATAATAAATTTCCTGGCGACGGCTCTTATTATCTTTTGTTTTGATAACAGCATATTGCTCATCCTGCCTGGCAGGCAGGCATATTGCATTATTTCTTAACCGGAATATACGCATCGGGCCACGATTTTCTGAAGCCGCAAGCAAACATTCATTCTTTTTGTTTTTAAGTGCGGTTATTGATTTTCCGTTGCCTGGTATATAAATACCACTTTTCAAAATTGAAACAGCCATAAAATTGCCTTTACCATCACCTTTCAACATTAATCCATTCAAGGCATCGGAGCGGCCTGTACTAACTTCAGTACCATAGTCATTCCCGTTTATTACAACATCCAGGTTGCCATCGCCATCATAATCTTCCACACTCATGCCGCAAAGCGTTGACAATTGCGCCGCCACCGGTAATTGTTGCATTGTGAATCTTCCATTACCGTCATTTTTTATAAAACAGGAAGCAAAATTGTTGGCACGGTAAATAAGCGCATCTTTTTTATCTTCTTCATTCAAAACAGAATCGATGGTTGCCGTTGCATAGGATTTATAAGTGTTATATTTTTTGCGTAAAGTATTTATCTGCCTTATCATATCATCTCTCGAACATGCCGGAAACTCTTGCATCTTTTTTTCTGTGCTGTTATTGGGAAGATATACAGACAGGATGGCATCGTAATTTTCATCGTCATTAAAATCTTTTGCATAAATAGAAACCGGATACTTTTCGCTTGGTTTGTAAAATGCGTTTAACCCGTTGTTGCCCACTATATAATCAATATCTCCATCATTATCAAAATCGCCGCCGGCAATTGTATTCCACCAGCCTATATTGTTTGATATTCCCGAAACAGCCGTTACATTTTTAAATATGCCTTTTTCATTTTGTAAAAAAGTAATTGGCATCCATTCGCCGGCAAGAATAATATCCGGCCAGCCATCATTATTAAAATCAGAAAAAATGGCGTCGCATGTTAATCCAATATTTATAAGCGATGGGGCAACAGATTTTGTTACATCAACAAACCTGACCGTTCCATTTTTTGTATCATTTCTAAAGATAAAACTTGATACAGGCTTGGGATAATTCCAGGGATCGACCCGGCCCGAAACAAACAGATCAAGATCACCATCCTTGTCATAATCTGATGCACGCACACAAAATTTACTGGTGAAATTTTTAGGTAAAGCATTTGAATCTAAAGCAAAATTTCCTTTCCCATCGTTTATATAAAACCTATCCTGGTAAGCCGGCGAACCGGGTTCAGTTTCATAACCGCCGCTTGCTATATACAAGTCTAAATCGCCATCGCCGTCAGCATCAAATAAAAGCAGGCCTTCATCTTCTGCATTTTTGTTGATGGTATTTCCGATCAAATCTTTTTGAAGGAATTCTCCATCTTTCTGCTGCAAAAACTTTTGACCGCTGTAATAAAATGATCCGCCTGTAATTAAATCATCTAATCCATCCCCATTAATATCACCGGCGGCCATGCCTGGCCCAAATTCAGAAAATTTATGCGGCAATAATTTTTGAATATTAAAATCGATAAAATTCTTTTCACGTTGTATATAATGCATGTTTACAGAGGTTGTAACGTTTGTGAATAAAGCTGTACTATCGATCGTATGGTTTTTAAATATGTATTGAATAGTTGCATTTTTTTTATCTGCAGTAATTGTTTGATTGGCCTTTACATTTTTTATAACCTGTTTTTTATGATCGGGCCAGATAATTAGAATTGAATCAACTGCAGTCACTGTGTCAAGACCAAAATGTGCCACATCCTGTACCGTTGATAAGTATCCCCTGTAAGGTGTATTTTCCCAAAACTGACCTTTATTTTTATTATAATAAATGCTGACCAACGCACCCAGGCCATTTATATTTTTATTATCGCCGTTAAATTTTATATTGATATAGTTTGAACCTGCTTTGCTTTGCTCACGCAGATTATTTCTGTAAACAGACGCAGGGCCGTTAATATTATTTGTGACAACATCAAGATCGCCATCATTATCTAAATCAACATACACTGCACCGTTTGAAAACGTGGGCGTTTTAATGCCCCATGCTTCTGTTACATCAGAAAAAGTAAGATTGTGGTTATTGCTGAAAGCATAGTTCTTGAGCTTTGCCGCAGGCATTTGTTCAATAAGCATATCATCGGAAGCAACAGAAGACAACTTATTTCTAAAAGCAATAAAATCCTGATCGCTCAAATCTTTTGGAAAACCGTTAGTAATAATAATGTCCCTGTAAGAATCGTTATCAAAATCTGCAACCAGTGGCGCCCAGCTCCAGTCGGTCCTGTCTATACCGCTGAAGTAAGCAATGTCGCTGAACACGGGCTTCTTAATGGAATCATTTTCACCAAGGGCATTGCCGCAATTCAACTGCAATGTATTGTGACCATATTGGTACTGGTAATTAAAACGTTCAAAGCTTAAAACATTTTGATAATTATTCGGGCTCATCATCAGTTTCCGGCGATAGTTATCAGCAGGGCTCATATCAAGTTCAATAATATCAGGAAGGCCGTCGTTGTTAATATCAGTTACATCATTGCCCATGGCGGAAAAGCTTGTATGCTTAAAATATTCTTTCGACCTTTCGGAAAAAGTTCCATCGCCGTTATTTATCCAAAGCTGGTCGCCTGATAAATAATCATTGCTTACCAGAATATCTTTCCATCCATCATGATTAATGTCTGTAATATTTACGCCCAGCCCATAGCCGCTTTTATTAATACCGGCAATTTTACTTACATCGGTAAAATAAGGATGTTGTTTATTTTCATCCCAGTTATTCTGAAAAAGCCTGCTGATATTAAGGCTGCTTGTATCATTTAAATTATATGAATATCCACCAGGGTTTTTATTGCCCTGCAGTTTGCCTGCAACCAATGAAAACATATCGAGATCGCCATCATTATCGTAATCAAAAAAAGCGGCGCTGGTAGAATAGCTTGTATCATCAAGCCCGTAATCAGCGGCTTCATTTTTAAAAACGGGGACTCCTTCCTTATTTAGCCCCTGGTTTATATATAAAATGCTTCTTCGTTCGTTGACATTTGAATTACGCGTTGCGCTTACAAAAATATCGGGCCAGCCATCATTATTTATATCAATAACACTTACGCCATTACACCATTTGCCCTCGCCTGCCGTATTTGAAACCCGCGTTACATTCCTGAATTTCAAACCGCCTTCATTTAAGTATAGTTCATTAGACACCATGCTGCCTGTAAAGTAAATATCCGGTAATCCATCCCTGTTAAAATCTCCGACCCCGGCACCGCTTCCATTATAAACATATTCATAATCAAGAATGTTTATACTATCATTTTCTGTGATGATATTTGAAAATGAAATGCCGCTTTTGGTTGGCGGAATTTCAGAGAAGAGTGTTTTCTGTTTATTACAGAAAGAAAATACAAGCAGCAGCCAGCAACTTAAAAAAACAATTCTCATGCAGTATATAAATGAAAAGAGGAAGTTTTAAACTTCCTCTTTTTTATTGAAAAATTCAGAATTAGTATCCCGGATTTTGCGTTAGCGTTTTCTCTCCATTTACCGTTGTAATATCTATTTCGTTTTGCGGGATTGGGAAATAGTTATTCTTTGGAGCAACAAACTTTGAAGCCGTTGCTATATCTGCAGAGAATGGTTTCTGATAAGTGAGGAATGCATTTATAGTGGATTCTGCTATGCCCCAGCGAACGAGGTCGAAGAAGCGATGGCCTTCCATGGCGAGTTCCAGCTTGCGTTCAAAATAGATTGCCTTTAATGCTATATCCTTATTGCTGAAATAACCGGCAGGATAAGGGCTTATTACGTAATTGGCAGCCGGGGTGGTAGAAAATCCGCCCGTGGGATCAGAATCATCTTTGTATTTATACACCCATCCGGATTTATTTGCAGCCCTGCTACGCACTTTGTTCACCAAAGCCTGCGCGCCGGCAAGATCATCTGTTTGTGCATGGCATTCAGCAGCCATTAATAGCACGTCAGAAAAACGGATCACGAGATAGTTAATTGCTGATCCCGGCGCCCATGAAGAACCATCATGGAATTGCGGTGTAACTTGCCAGTAAATGTTCTTTTTATTGGCATAAGGGCCTGCATAAGCCTGGTCCCTGATCCAGTCTGCACCCGGATGAATGCCCCAGTCGTTAAAAGGTAATCCGCGTCTGCCTGCAGTCCAGTCAAGCCTTGGATCAAGATTCCCTGCATCCGGTGTAAAAGGCTGGCCTGAGCCAAGGCCCATGTCGCTTTTTACAGCATGGTCATTGTAGGTATCAAGATATGGCAACCCATTGGCATCTGTTCTGTATGAGTTTACAAGTACCTGCCTT
>JAEWBD010000145.1 GCA_023391315.1 Bacteroidota bacterium
GTATCCAATTTCGGCACAGGCTTCTCTACCGGTGTGGATGTACTGCCCTATCCTGCAAGCAAACGTGCAGCATTCCATATTTCATTCAGCTTTTAATTCCAACATATACTATCATGAAAAAATATAATCATATACAAACACTATTTTTTGCAGGCACTATTTTATTTTTTTCAGCCTGTAAAAAAGACTATGGCAATTTAAACGGCCCCACTGTTGAAGCATATCAAAACAATGCCACTGCTGCAGAGCTAAATAACCTTGTAAGCGGCACAGAATCTGGTATGCGCAATTCCATTGCTTTTTATCTGGATGATGTGGGAACGATTGGCAGGGAGATATACCGCTTCTCCCCCTCCGAGCCGCGTTATGTTACAGATTTGCTTGGCGCCAATGATGCAGAATTAAGTGGCAGCAATTTTTATATTGCCACGCCCTGGGCTTCGCGCTACAGGGTTGTTAAAAACTGCAACGTGCTGATTGATGCTGCTAACAATACCGCGCTCATTACCGATGCCCAGAAGAAGGGGTATATGGGTTTTGCAAAAACCATAAAAGCACACCAGCTTTTAATGAACCTTAACCTTACTTATTCAAATGGTATCCGCGTTGATGTGGCTGACCCGGATAACCTCGGGCCTGTTGTAGATTATAATGCCGGGCTTGCTGCAATTTCATCTTTATTAGATGAAGCCAAAACAGATCTTGCAGGCGCAGATGTTCAATTTCCCCTGGCAGGTTTTGGCGCATTTGGCAGTGCTGCCGGTTTATTAAAATTTAACCGGGCATTGGCTGCAAGGGTTGATATATATGAAGAAAAATGGAACGATGCTTTAACGGCACTAAATGAATCCTTTTTTGATTTGAACGGCGATTTTTATACAGGCGTAAATGATGTGTTTGGCACAGGATCGGGCGACCAGTTGAACCCGGCATTTATTCCGCAAAATCAAAATGGGGAAGTGCGTGTGGCGCATCCATCCTTTGCAGAAGATATTGCTGCAAATGATGACCGCATTAATAAAACAGCCTTGCGTAATTCAACGGCCTCTATACCTGCGGGCTTAAGCAGTAACCGTGATGTGTGGGTTTATACTTCAAGCACTGCTCCTATTCCGGTTATAAGGAATGAAGAATTAATACTGATTTATGCAGAAGCGAATATTCAATTGAATAATTTCAATGAAGCGATAAAAGCATTGAATGTAATCCGCTCAAAACATGGCCTCGGAAATTACAGCGGCCCGCAAACACAAGCTGCACTGATTGATGAAATGCTGTATGAACGACGCTATTCATTATACTTCGAAGGCCATAGATGGATTGATATGCGCCGCTATAATAAGTTAGGCGAACTGCCGACAGACAGACCGGGCGATGATGTGTGGACGGAGTTTCCTTTACCGGTAACGGAATAATCAGCAGAAAAGTTTTTTTGTTCCAATAAGGATTATGAGTGCTTGCCTGTTGGCAGGCACTCGTATTTTAACGAAAAGCGAATTCCTCATATTTGGCTAAAGGGCTTCTAACTGTGGTTATAAAATTTACCGATACTTATTATCAGCTATGAAATCCGCAGGTTAGTTATTAAGGTGATACATTTGAACACTTTGCTGTCACAAATATTATCAATGAATCAATATTATTTTAAAAAGGTCATCAGCTTTATTTTACTTATAGCATTTGCACCTGCAACAAACGCCCAACAGGTAACAGAACCAAAGATTAACACTGAATGGATAAAACCTTATCCATCTTTTAAAATTGCCGGTAATTTATATTATGTAGGCACGTATGACCTGGCCTGTTATCTTATTACAACATCAAAAGGTAATATACTTATCAATACCGGGACAGCCGCTTCGGCATCACAAATAAAAAAGAATATTGAGGCGCTCGGGTTTACATTTAATGATACTAAAATCCTGCTTACATCGCAGGCTCATTATGATCACACAGGGGCAATGGCTGTTATTAAAGCGCAAACAAAAGCAAAGCTGATGGTTGATGCGGCTGATGCCGGCGTACTTGAAAGTGGCGGCTTGTCTGATTACGAACTGGGCAAATATGGTGTTACATTTAAACCTGTGCACCCAGATCATTTATTGCAAGACGGTGATACTATAAGCCTTGGTGAAATGCAATTGGTTATGCTGCATCATCCCGGCCACACAAAGGGTTCATGCAGTTTTTTGTTTACGGTGCATGATGCGGATACTTCTTACCGCGTACTTATTGCCAATATGCCAAGCATTATTGCTGATAAGCCTTTTAATGAGGTTACTGCTTATCCAAATATTCAACAGGATTACGCCTATACTTTAAAAGCTATGAAAAATATTCAGTTTGATATATGGCTTGCAGCACATGCCAGCCAGTTTCACTTGCATAAAAAACATCATCCCGGCGATGCGTATAATCCTTCAGTGTTTATTGATCAAAAGGGTTATGATGATGCATTAGCCAAATTGCAAAAACAGTATGAGGAAAAAATAAAGGAAGATGTGAAGAAATGATCCCTGGTCAACCTGCTGCTTAAACATTATATCAACAAATACTCCCGGCACTTTTTCTCCGACGAGATTATTACATACTGCGCCCCGGTATTTTACAGCAAAAACTACACGCAAATGAATTTGATGACAAGTGTTTGGTATAGCTGGTTTGTTGCAATTTTACAGCTTGGGGCAATCGAGCGCTTTCATTCTTTTATGCCTGCCCATACCGCCAAATGATTCACTGCGCGAAAACATATAGATAATGGAAAGAGAAGAGGTATAATAATTGTCATTATGTGAAGCGCTGCCACGATGTACACCTTCGGCAGGAAAAGTCCGCGCAGGGTCAATCTCATCGCCCCTGTATGAAAGATCAACAGCGAGCTGCCCTCTTCCATGCAGTAATGCGGCTTCATCAGGATACGTTTTGCTAACATCATCGAGATAATCTGAGAATAAAAACCGGCTGCAAAATTCCAGCGCTACATGCCAATGGTCCGTAAGTTTATACTTAACGCCGACACCAAGCGGTATGGCAAATTGTGTAAGCGAATACATTTCTCTGTCGGGATAAATTGCAAGGCCCTGGCCTTCTGTGCCGAGGTCTCTTAAATTAACTCTTCTGCCTTCATAAATGGTATAAGGGTTATGATAAAACAATGCCCCGCCTGCAAAAACATATGGGGTGAATTTTTTTTCATCCAGCGTGAATAAATCATACTGCAAAGCAAGGCTGGCTTCTCCCAGTTTGCTTTGAAAACTAAGATTCCGGCTTTTAAAACCACCGGTGGAATCACTGCCCTGTATTTTTCCGTATGTAAGTGCACCACGTATGGTAAAATGATTGAAATTATATAATAAACCACCGCTTATGGCAAACCTGGACTGACTGAAAGTATATACTTTTTTTTGCAGGTCGCCGCCATAATTAATGATGCCCGGAGAAGCGTAAATGCCAAAGCTTTGGGCAATAGATGAAACGGAAATGATTAGAAAAAATGCAGAGATTAAAGTGAAGAAACTTGCTTTTTTGCTCAACATAAAATGCTTCATAAATATAAATAACGCCAAATAGCAAAAATTATTCCCTTGTGCACGAATATTGCTAAATAATAACAAAAACCGGCAGTTCGGGCTGCCGGAAGCTTTAAACCGCAAGCCGTGAAACGGCCTCCGGCATACTGTATTGCCCTGTATATATCAGAACAGCAAAGCCTTTATAGCCGGTTTAAAGGCGGCAAGCCCATCCCATACAAACCGGTTATTATCATGTTCCCGTTCGCCAATATTTATTATTGCGCAATGTGCATTTATTTTTTCAGCAAGGTTATCAATAAGCTTAATGTTTGTAAGCGATTTTATAGCATCAGCAAACTGTTCTGCAAAAACATGCCCCCATATTTCAATGGTTATTGAATCGTCTGATACATCAAAATCTTTATTATAATTGTCGTAATATTCTTTTTTAACAACTGATATAAATTCTTCCATTGCATCTTCCGGCAGTTTCTTTACCAGTTCAAATAACCCTTCATTGCTTATGAGGCCTATGCTGTTGCGATGAAATAAAACTGCAATGGTTTTATCCCTTATGATTATATCTTTCTTCATGTTTTTACTAATGTGATGTACCGGCATCATCCTATCCATTAAAAAATATCCGCCTTGTATTGCATATCCGGTTCTGATAATGCGGAATTGTTTACAAAACTGCTATCGTTTAATGTTTGCAGGAAAGCTTCCAGTTGTCCGGCTTCTTTATTCGTCATATCAAAACCCCGCCTGCCTTTATGCACCAATAACGTATCAAGATTCGGATTATTTTCAATATAAAACCTGTATTGCGGAATAATGGATTTGAACTGATACAATTGCCCGTTATGCATATAAGGCGCGGTGTAAACAAGGTTGCGCAACGATGGCACTTTAAACTTATACATATCGGCTGAATCATGGGTTATATTAAAAACGCCTTTATCTTCTGTTGACACAATATTAAAGCCATTGTTCCTGAATGAATAATCGGTAAACAATGGTTCTTTATGGCAACCGTTGCAGGTTCTTTTGAATACTTCATAACCGGCTGCCTCATCTTCTGTAAATGTTTCGCCTTCATGCCGCATCACTTTATCATATTTTGAATTGGCGCTGATGCACATGAGCATAAACTGAGATAAAGCCTTTAATATATTTTGCTCTGTAATTGTTGAAGACCCAAAGGCTTTCTTAAACATAGAACGATAAGCTTTATCCGGTTGCAGCCTTGCAATAATCGTGTCAATGGAACCATCCATTTCCACATGCCCTGTAATGGGAATAAGCGCCTGTTTGTCTAATGTTGCTGCACGTCCGTCAAGCATGAACGATGTTGCCCATGCCAGATTCATAACAGGCGGCGCATTACGAATGCCTGTGCGGTTATTTATACCGTGGCTTACAATATGTCCGTGCTGTGTAAACGCATCGCTTTGTATATGGCAAAAACCGCACGATATTTTAGCATTACCAGACAGCCTTGTATCATAAAACAAATATCTTCCTAATTCAAACCCGGGCCTTGTTACAGGGTTTTGTTCAAAATTATAAACAGGGGCGGGAAAATTGAAAGGCGCCTTAAATATAGATTTTGACTGATGGGTTGTTATATTGGTGAATGCATATAAAACCACAACAACAAAACTTAATATGGTAAACATTTTTATACGCATGCCCGCTTTTTATTACTGTTGTGTTGCAAATTCTTTCACAATAATACCGCATTTAAAAAATCAAAAAAATATTACGCAGGTACAGCTAACATGAATCAATTATTGAATTGCACCTGCTTAAACACTACGCTTTTTTTATCGTTATTGCTTTTTGTAAAAGCCACAAGTACTTTATTTTTATCAGCCGTACATATCACGGGAAATGAAGCGCCGCTGTTTTTATCCGTAATATACCTGCGGAGAATATTTTTATTTTCCGCGTCTTTTTCTTCCAGGCCAATGCAGCTACTGTACGTATTGTTTACCGGCACACTTTCATCCCACACCGTAATTAAATTTCCCTGTGGCAGGGATGCAATCTGGCTGTGTTTTGCAGCATAACCGCTAACCATATCCCTGCTGCTGAACACCGTATCACTATGGGTTAAACTGGTATAATAAACACCGGCCTCCTTTCCACCGGTAAACCAGGTGCAATGCAACCCTTCTTTATTTTCAGTCATGCAGGGGCCTGTGTGTGGACAGCCGTTAATCACCCAGTTATCATTGCTTATTCTTTCAGGCCGTGAAAATGTTTGCCCGTTATTTTTTGATTCGATATGGGCAATATCGCGAATGCTGTCGTTAATTATAGCACGATATAAAACATGGATATTGTTTGATTGATCAACAAACAAATCTGTGCGGCAGCACTGGCAGCAGGGTTCGCTGATAAGCTTTTCACTTTGAAAACCTCCTTTATTTTTTGTTACGGCATAATATAAACCGGAGCCTTCGTTGTTTATAGTTTTACGGTTATCCAGCCACACGATGGCAGCTTCTCCGCTCGGTAACAATGCCACATCAAAATAACGCTGGTCATAACTTGCCGTATCATTTGTGATAAGTTTTTTTGGTGCCCATGTTTTACCATTGTCAAAAGACACAGAATAATACACAAGGCCCGCATAAGCATTTTTTGGATTTTTATTGGCAGTGCCCCATACCGCTATTATTTCACCGGAAGGTTTGAAAATAAGCTTAGGCATATTTTCCCCGTGCGGATAAACATTATCGCTTGCCGTAACCTCTATTGTGCTATCAAAGGTTTTGCCTTTATTTTTTGAAACCGCATAGCATACGATGGCTTTATCAGAACCCGTTTCCCTTACCCAGCTAAGCACGATATTATTGTTGTTGTCTTTTGTTAGAAACGGGCAGGAGCTTTGTGCACTGTCAATATTCTTTTCCTGCGATAAACTGATAGAAGGCACGCTATTTTCCAGGTGGCAGGAAGAAAATATGAATATAATGATAGGATAAAAAGGAATTATCTTTTTCATGTCAATATGGTTTGCCATTATTTATTTATTTGTTTGACTTTCTTAATCCTTCTTAAGGTTTAATTTTAAAATACACAATAACTTGTTGTGCTATTAAAAATTTTAGGAAGTACTATTAAACAATGTTTTTAACACGTCATGCCGAGGTAACGAGACATCTCTGCACAATTACAATTCAAAATAAAGCAGAGATTTCTCCTATCGTCGAAATCACGGCTCACCCTCCTTCTATATAGTTTAGTAGCACAACACGTTAAATAATAACCAATGTTCGATCTTCATTTTGCAGATGTTACAATTGAATATTCTTTTGAGTATAAATATTCACGTCATCATCTTCCAAACTTATAAGAAACACCAACCGTAAACGCCCTTGGATCGCCCAGCTGATAGGTATACCCGGAACCTGAATAAGTTGATAAAACGGAATAATATTTGTCAAATATGTTTAAAGCGTTTATCCATATTTCATAATGCTGTTTTGCATAACCTGCTCTCAGGTTGAAAACATCATACCCGTTATAAGTATGCGTATTTAAATTGTCCATAAAGTATTTGCCAAGATGCTGCCATTCCGCATCAATCCTCAACCCTTTTATAACGTTTGGTTTATAAGCTATTTCAGCATTGCAAAAAAAGTTGGGCGCGGCACTCATATCATAGCCATTATAATTTACACCACGTGAAATATAATTTACAAAGCTGTGCCTGGCATTGGTTGCGGAAAAACGCAGCATCCATTCCTTTGATGGTGTATATGTAATACCATATTCCAAACCTTTATGTTTTGTTTGCCCGGCATTCTGCGATTGCGAAGTGCCGTCATCCATTCTTACAGAAATGATCTCCTCTTTTCCATTCATAAGATAAGCGCTCCAGTCAATATATAATTTATGCTGCACCAGCGACAGCCATCCGCCAATTTCATAATTAATAAAATTCTGTGGTTTTAAATAAGTGCTGTTGGTTTTAGCAAACACATCTGTGATCTGCGGTGGCACATAACCCTGGCTGTAATTTCCATAAAACCCAATACCATTAAAGTTATAGGTGAAGCCGAGCTTCGGCGCCAGCTTATGATAATTGGTAACGGTGGAAGGGCCGCCTGTAACCTTTGAGCCAGTAAGAAAATTTACAAACGAATACCCGAATGCATCATACCGCAACGCCGTGGATATGCGCAGCCCTTTTGCAACTGCAAAATCATAAGCAGTATAAACGGATGCATTGGTAACAAGTGTTTTAAATTTTGCGAGCAGCGAATCCGGGCTGGCTTTTGTAAAGCTTACATAATTCCCGTTTTGTTTTTTTACCCATATAAAATCTTCATGAAAACGCTGCGGCGATACTTCAGCGCCCGAACCAATGATGAGCCTGCTTTGCAGGAATTTAAACTTCTGAACATGTTGTATAAATAATCCATAAGAGCTGAAGCTGTTGCTGTTAATATTGCCTGTGGCTGTATCATTTGATATAGGATTGGCTGCAATGCCCCCAACAGGATAAGAGGCAATCTGGTAAGCGGGGTTTTGTATTACAGAATTATTCCGGTACATAAAAGTGGCTGTAGTAACACTGTGATCATTCCATGAATGTTTCAATACAGACTTTCCCCTGAATGCATATATCTTCCTGTAGGTAAAAAACTTTTGCGCTGCATAATTTTTCTGTGCAAAATGTGCGCTGTCTAAAGAGCCATACATATCGCTGTAATAATCCACATAAGTAACGCTGTTACTCCAGTTGGTTTTATTATCAATTTTATAATCCATCCTGAAAGTAGAAGCCGTTTTATGAAAATCACTGTGCTCTATGGGGCCGTTGGTTTGATCAGCATAATACCCGCTGTATATAAATCCAAGCTTGCCTTGTGTGGCGCCTGCCTGCGCATCGATGCGTTTATAACCCCTGTTGTTTAGCTGTGCGCTGATATAACCGCTTGTATACGCCGGCGGGGATTGTGTAATAAGGTTTACTACACCTGCAATAGCTTCTGCGCCATACAAAGCCGATGAAGGGCCTTTGATGATCTCAATATTTTTCGCCGCCGTCATATTCATTTCAATCAAAGCATTATGATTGAATACGGCTGAATTACGCAGTGGAATGCCATCTTCAAGATATAGAAAAAGATTGTTGGTGCTCATTGGCTGGCGTATGCTCATTTCGTGTTGCTCATTGCCAAGGTTCACCATGTTTACGCCGCTTACCTTATTCAACAAAAAATCCAGGCGCTGTGCTTTTGCATCTTCAATAGTTTGTTTATTGATAACAGCTATTGCAACAGGCGCCTCACTGCGTTTTTGCGCTGTACGGCTAGCACTTACTATCACCTGTGCCAGTTCGTTGACAGATGGTTGCAAAGCAACTGCCATATCTGAACCTGTAATTTTAATTGTGGCAATAGCATAACCCGTGCTGCCTATTTTTAAAATGCTGTCGCGGGTATTAATGGTGAACTTTCCATAAATATCCGAAACAACAGTTTTATTACCGCTGTTAATTGTAGCCCCATTAATAGCCTCCTTGCTTACCGCATCAAACACCTTTCCTGAAACGGAATGTTGTGCAACAGCCATGAGAGCTGTAAAACTGAAAAACAGGAATATAATAATACCTTTCATCTGATAATTTTTAATAGACCAGATGCAACACCCCGATAAATATTTTCAGTGTGCCAAAATTTGTATGGAGTGTCATAATCATCTGATCGTTATGTTTCGCTTCTTTCTGGTTATAAAAGAAACAACGTGTTTTGAATGTTTGTTCATAAGGCAATAACAATATTTAAATTACATTATGCATGGTCTATTTACATGCTTATAACCGGCACGGTAAGACCGATGCTGTTAAAAGTTATGCCTGCGGAGGATGGAAAATATCAGATGAACAGTTTATGGGATGATAGCAGGAAATAAAAACCTGCTTGTTATTATTAATGTCTGCAACAGGAACAGGTGGCAGTGAAGGCGCATGGAATTTTGAAAAAACAGCGATTTCCGTTTGACCGCCTGGTTTTGTTTCAGCATTGTCCTGGTCCTTTTTATTCTCTTGTTGAAGCTTTTTGCTTAACCTGCATTTACCATTGCAATGCATTTGAGGTTTGTCCTTATTAATGCAGCGGGCAGCATAAGCATGTATGTTTGCATAATAATCCGCTACAATAAAAATGCAGGAAAAGCTTTCTGCAATCATCAATATTGCAAAAACCAATGCCGTTAAATACCTGTATGTTTTTTCTGCCAGCAATTAGTTATAATGTTTTAATATCTGCTATTAATTGTTGAACGGATTGTTTATCTGTGACATCATAAAAACCGCGAATGCGGTTCTGTTTATCAACCAGTGTTATGTATTGCGTATGAATAAATGCACCATCATCACTGGCAGCAGTTGCCGTATCAGCGCTCAGCAAATAATCCTGCTGCGCCATTTTATATAATTCGTATTTATCACCTGTTAAAAATTCCCATTTGCCCGGGGTAGCATGTATGCGCTGCGCATATTTTTTTAATTCGGTAACGCTGTCTACACCGGGATCAACCGTGTGTGTAAGAATGATCACATCATTGCGTTGCTTAAAAGCATCCTGAACAGCTTTCAGGTTGTTATTCATAACCGGGCAAATGCCTTTGCAGGTGGTAAAAAAATATTCTGCTATGCGAATTTTCCCTTCAACATCCTTACCGGTAATGGTTTTGCCATCCTGGTCAATAAAAGAAAAATCACCCACGGTATGGCCGGGTTCTCCCAAAACCGGTAATGTTTTTTGAAAAGATGAATAGAGAAATATGCCAGCAAAAAACAGCAAGCCCATTAATATTACACCAAGGAAAAATTTACTGATCTGCTGGCCAACACGGAATTTCTTTTTCTTCGCCATAAGTAAACCGCTTTACAAAGCACATTGCTTAACTATAATTTCTTTTCTTTTTTAAGTACTGTAACAAATGCATTTTTACATTCTTTTGAACAAAAGCCATACACCTTGCCATCAAACTGTAAAGTATCTTCAATGCCTGCGCTTAAAGGCATGCCGCAGCTTGTATCTTTTTTTGTTGCAAATACAACGTGGCTAAAATCTTTCTTCACTGTATCTTTTGGCGGGCCTGCTTCAAAAACGGTTTGGTGTTCTTCTTTGTCTGATGCTGAATGGCAGGCTGCAATGCCAAAGCTTACAGCCATGCATGCAACAAAAATTATTTTATTCATGATTAATTTATTTTATGCTGAGGCGGCATAAAACCGCCGATATTTTAATGTTATGATAGTAGCAGGGTTTATGCGGTCAAACGCTTTAAACGTCAGACCAGTAGCAATCTCAGGCGCCTTATTAATAAACACCTGCTTTACCAAATGCAAGGCAGCTTTTTCATGCAATATTATATATCAGCATTGCAAATATTTTATATGCCTGTGCAGCATTACAAAGTGCTGCAGGCACTGCCTGCAAAAAGAGATCTTTAATAACTGGTGAAGATTATAGCTACTTATGCAAGAGGAGGGTGAAATATGGAAGAAGTATAACCCGGCAATTCAATATTGATAATATCGCCATAAGTTATAGGAAATGTTGTGCGGTAAACAATAGCAGTAATTTCCTGCGGCAATTCATAAACAGATACCTGTAGTTTTTCGGTTTTGCTATCGGCTGCCTGTTTATTGTTGCCTTCTTCTTTTTGTTTTTGTTTATTGAGGTAACAATGGCCTTCACAATGTGTTTGGGGATTGCTTTTGTTTACGCAAAATTTTTCAGCGATATAATTTTTATTGAGGGAATAAGCCGCATCAAATACAAACGAACTAAATGTTTGCACCATGATGATAAAAAGAAGCAATATGGAAGTAGTGATTTTCAATTCTTTTTTAACCTGCGCAAAAGTAGGGATAATGTTTATTACGATAATATGATTTTGATCATAAGTAAGATTATTTAATGCAGTGCTCCGTCAATTGCATCCAGCAAACCACCTGTTGGTTTATCATCGGCAAGCTGCCAGAACATGATACCGTTTAAACCTTTATCAAGCGCATATTTTGTTTTCAACGCCATTGATTGCTCATTATCATACGTAAATAATTTATGCTGTGTTTTATTATACATATAAGGCGCTTTGGCCGTATCATCCCAATAATAAACATATCCCTGCTGCTCCATATCCTGCTGGTTAAAATTCTTCCATGAAATGCCATGATCAAATTTGCCGGGCTGGTACAGGCCATTCTCTGCATCATTGTTTACATTAAATATTCTTCCATACATGGCAGCGCCAATAACCACTTTATTTAAAGGAAAATGTATGGAATCAAAAAAACGAATGGCATGGTCTGCCGACGCTACCTGCTGCGGCGTTGAATATAATGGTGTATGATGGCCGGTAACGGTGCTGTTGCCATGCACCAGGTCGTACGACATTAAATTCACCTTGTCAACATACCGGTTAATCTTATCCCATTCAACAGATTCATGCAGAAAATTATCAAGCCCTCCGGCAGCAAAACTTATTTCATACTTACTGCCAAGTGCTTTTCTAAGCTCCTTCATCAAAGCTGTAAAATTTTGTTTATCCTCTGGTAGGTATTGATGATCGGGATAGCCGGGGATAGCAGGATATTCCCAGTCAATATCAATGCCGTCTGCTTTAAAATATTCGTTTAAATGTTTTACCGAAAGGGCAAAATCTTTTCTTCCCTTTTCGGTGGCAAATACCGGCGAGCAGGTTTTGCAGCCGCCCCATCCGCCAAGTGATAAAATAATTTTCAGCGATGGATTGCGTTTTTTCAACTCAACAAGATGCCGAATGGTTAAGGTATCTTCCATTTTATCAACATGCAATTCATTGCCCTGCAAATGACAAAAGCTGAAAATAATATGGGTGAGCTTTTCAACCGGGTAGGCGTCTATGGCGGTTGCATTGCCGGCATAATAGGCAATTACAGAAATCTTTTTGGGCGCGGTTTGCGCATTTGCCATACAAGCGACTAATAAACCGGAAAGCAATAGTAATCTCTTCATAAAATTTATGTTATGCTATGCAAGAATACAACATGCGGCCTGATATTGAAGCTGTTTATTTACAGGCGTATTATTTGCACAAGCTTTAAGCAGTAAATAAACATATTTAATTCAACATCACATAAAGCGATTAATACTAAGAAGCAATTTTTGATTTTCATTTAAAAATGATTAAGGGTTTATCGGTCATACGCTTTTCAGATGAAATAATTATAGATATCAATTAAAGCGTCACACCGTTAGCATTATTTTCATTATTTAAAACAGCTTCTTAATTTTAGAAAATATTTTGTACTACTAACAATTAAAACACCATGGCTGCAAATACAAAACGTTGCTTTGTTGTAATGGGTTTTGGTGTAAAAACCGATTACACTACCGGCCGCAAACTTGATCTGAATAAATCTTATCAATACCTTATAAAACCTGTACTGGAAAAGAAAGGATGGGAATGTATAAGGGCCGATGAAATTCCCAACACCGGCATGATAGATTTACAGATGTACCTTGAATTATTGCAGGCTGATGTAGTGATCGCCGACCTCTCAACCACCAATGCCAATGCCGTTTATGAGCTTGGCATACGGCATGCTTTGCGCCCTTTTACCACCATCGTAATTGCAGAAGACAAGCTGGTTTACCCATTCGATCTTAATCATATTGCCATTACCAAATACACCCATCTCGGCGACTCCATTGATTATGGTGAAGCGGAAAGATTTCATAGCGTGCTGGATGAGTTGCTTGATGCCGCGGCCAATCATACGCCGCCGCCAAGCGATAGCCCGGTTTATACTTTTATATCCAATCTTATTCCTCCCAAAATACAGAGCCAGATTGATAAGATTATCAGCAATGTTAGAACAACTGTTAATGCGGCAACTGCCGATGATGGCTCCGTAAAAACACTTGCGCTTATTTGCGATGAAGCGGAAGATGCCTTAAAAGCAAAGAAATTTACTGAAGCAAAAACATTATTTAATGCAGCAATGACACTTAAGAAAAACGCTGACAAGAATAATATTTGTGTCGATCCTTATATTATTCAGCGGCTTACCTTAGCCACTTATAAGGCCGGTGAACCCGACACCGTAACAGCATTGAATGAGGCACTTCAATTATTAAACCAGTTAAACCTGGATCATACAAACGATCCCGAAACCGTTGCGCTGGCAGGCAGCATAGAAAAGAAATTATATGAAAACGGCCAGGGCGAAGAGCATCTTAAGAATGCTATCCTGTATAATGAACGTGGTTATTTCTTATTGAATAACCGCTACAATGCTATTAACCTGGCATATACTTTTAACTGCAGGGTTAACTCAAACCTGTATTCTAAAAAAGAAGATAAAATTGCGGATATGGTTTTTGCCAACCGTGTAAGGCAAAGGGTCTTATTTATATGCGATAACGACTGGGCGGAAATTGAAAAACGGGAATCCGCTGAAATGGCAAGAACGGGCGATGCAGGTAATGCAGATATTCAAAAGCAGAAAGATTATAACAACGAACAAAAATTCTGGATACTGGTAAACAAGGCAGAGGCTTATTTTGGACTGGGCCGGTTTGACGAATACAGGCAAGCTATTGCGCAGGCGCAGGCAATTGAACATGCCGACTGGATGATGCAAAGCTTCCGGGAACAGGTAGATAAACTAAAAGTGCTGCTTATAAGATATGGCAGCTTATTGGAAGAACCCTGGGTGTATAAGGAATAGTAATGAAGAAAAAATCAAGGTCAGGTTAATTGTGAGATTGTGGGTATTAAAAACGATATGTTATTCTTAGCATATCATTAATCGGTTTGAACGCGCAATATGATAAGTTCATCATTTTTTAACTCCGAAGGAAGGATGCCTTTCTTTCCATTTAAAGGACTTACTATTACAACATCATGGTCTTCATAGCCAAGATCAATATATATCCTGTCATCTATCATCCAGCCGGTGCCCTTTATTATATTACCTTTTTTATTGAAAGTATTTTTTACAACAAGGTCCTGCTGCAACTGAAAAGATATAAGCTCACCGTCGGTGAATTTTTTATACTTCCCTATAATATTCGCAGCAACAGAAACAACTCTTGCCGGTTGCCTTGCCGTATTTAATGAAGAAATATTACCTGATGAATCATTATTACTTACATCCACCGTCATTGTATTAAAAGCGGTGGTATCAGCCTGCATTTCCTGCAAATGGCCGGGTGGATTTTGAAGCGCATTAAAAATATTGTAACCAAAATCTTTCATATAGAATTCAGGGTATTCAAAAAGCTCTTTCACAGCAATAATCTTATAAACATAAGATGCTGTTTCCGCGTTAAGGTTCATGGAAAAATAATCATTATTGCCTTGCTTATTTACAGCATTAAAAATATTCCCAATGCCAAAATTGTAGGCGGCGGAAGTTAATACCCACGATGATATATTGTATTTGTTTCTTATCATTCGGTAGTAATCCGTTAAAGTGCGGCAGGCTGCATAGGTTGACTTATAAAAATTTTCGCGGTCATCACCGTTTTCCGAAACATTCAGGCCAATGCCGCGGGCTGTGGCCGGCATAAGTTGCCAAAAACCACCTGCGCCTGCACTCGACGTGAGGTTTTGAAACCCGCTTTCTATAATGGGTATGTATTTTAAATCTTCGGGTAGGTTATTCTTTTTTAAATAATCTTCTATCCATGGAAAGTAAGTATTAGCGCGTTTGCGCAATGCAGGCATATTGATGTTTTTAACCTGTTTCCGTATTACATCCATTAGCTTGCCCGAAACAATAGCATTATTGGCAGGCACTGTTTCACCGCAAAAAATAATAGTATGCTGTGCGGATATTATTGATGAAGGAAATAAACTGGCATAAAAAATAAGATATGTTATAACAATAAATTTCATCCATGTATATATTATTTTTTTTGCCGGATGGAACGCCTTTATATTTTACTGTTTGAAAATATTTTACACAAGCACTTCATAATTGCTGGCAATAAGCATGCAATTTTTGCTTCTATGGTTATTGCAAACAGGCATACCGTCTCAGTGCCCCTGCTCTTTGTTGTAAGCGGAGCCGGGTATTGTTATCTCAAGTTTTAATTTATCAAGCCTGTCAACTAATTCGAAGCGCAGATTTTCTTCATCAGCAATCGCTGCAAGCCTGGCTACATATACCAGCACCTTTTGCCTGCCGCCTAAAATTATAGGATAGCTGGCAACATAGTTTGGATAGAGCTTAATAGAATCCTTGCTACTGTTTGGCTTATAACTCAGCAACATTCTGCCGGTAAGAAATTCTGTGGAGTCGTAATTCTGAACAAGAAATTTAAAATAAACATTGTTATGTTTAAAGTCTATATTTTGGCAAATAAGCTTAACATTACCGGAACTATCCATTAATTCAAGCTCAGGTTTTAACGACATTATTTCCCTGCCGATGAGGTTGCTTTGAACATTAAAATTTAATAAGCTGTCAAATTTTTGATCTGTTGGCGAACTGAAAAAATTAATATCAGGATATTTCCTGTAAACATAACCCAACGCAGGATCTTTCGGGTTTGGATAATAAATGGCCGGGGTATAGTAAGCATAAGCGACAGGCGCTTTTGCACGCACCGTATCTTTATTGGTAACGGCAACACTTTTTCTTTCCAGTTCATCATTAATATTTGTGATAACAGTTCTTACATATTTAGTGATGTTTACCAGGTTGTATTGGCTTTGTTCCAAAGTAGCGCTATCCATATTGCCAACAATATCGAGGTACTTCCTGTAGTGGAACAAAACTTCATCATAATTGTCTTTGTATTTTAAAGCAGCCTTGCCTTTTTCATAAGCGCTCATCGCCGAATCAAATTGCTGCTTTAGTGCTTCATGCGCCCTTTGTTTTTCAAGTATGGTTAACTGGTCTTGTATATAACTAACCTGTCTTTGAAGATAATATTGCTGTTCCGGTAAATTCAGCGCCATTGCCGCCTTAAAATTATCAAGGGCCAAAGGGTATAACTGCGTTGCCATTGCAATTTCCCCGTTTGCGATTAATGAATCAGCCTGGCTTTGTATAATTTGCTTTTGCGCTATTTCAGCCAGCTCAGAATCTATTATCACTATTTTATTTCTCGCTTCAGGTTTATCAGGTTTTATACCGGCTGCTTCAGAAAACATTACGCGTGCTGTGGTATAATCTTTTTCACTATATGCTTTTTGTGCATCTGTAATAAGTGCTGTATATTTTTTATTGATCTCGTTTATTTTATTAATACTGTCTTTTTCCGCCTGCTTTTTTATGGCGTCTTCCGTTAATATGTGTTCTATTTCTGTTATCCTTGTATTGGCATATTCATCATCGGTTTTAAATACCAATGCAGCATTATATAAAGATTTCGCAGTTATATAATCTTTTACGCCAAAAGCATCATCAGCTTTTTTTATAGCTGCCGTATATTTTATATTGTTGAGAGAATCCTGTTTCAGCTTTAATTGCTTTTCTTCAAGTACTTTCTTTATCTGGGCTATTTTGGTTTTTGAATACTGATCATTTTTGTTAATGGTTAATGCTTTGGTATAACCTTCAAGTGCATCATTATACATGGCTGCCTTATAGGCCTTGTCTGCTTTACTGATCAGGTCATTGTATTTTTTTTGAAGGATTTCATTCTTTTGTTGTTCAATTTCTATCCGGGCCTGGCGTTGCTGTTCAGCTAAAATATCATCTATCTTTTTTATTTGAGCATTGGCATATACATCGCCCGGTTTTAGCAGTAAGGCACTATCGTAACCAGATTTTGCGACGCCAAAAGTTTTTTCAGTGAAAGCTTTATCCGCCGAATTGATATATGCAGCGTACAAATCTGCGTTTTTCCTGTTCACTGCATTTATGCTGTCTGCAATAATTTGCTGATTGATATTCTTCAATCTTGCTGCAACGGCTGCATCGCCGGGCTTAATCAGTAAAGCCTGGTTATAAGCGGTTTTGGCCGCGTCATACGATTTTTTACGCACCGCTGTATCGCCAAGCATTACATAGTTTGCATACAACGCTTCTTTCTTTTGCTGAACGGTTTGCACACTATCCGCAGCAATATTTTCCTCAAGCTTTTTTAACCGCTCCAGGGCAGTGACATCACTGGGTTTAATCTTCAGCGCCTCCAGGTAAGCTATTCTTGCGGCGTTGTATTGTTTATCATTTAATGTTTTGTCGCCCGCATTAATATAGCTTTGAAATGAACTGTCTTTATGGCGATTTGCTTCTTCAATCTTTGCTGTTTCTATATTTTTCTGAATAACCTGCACTTGGGTATTCAGGTATATATCATCTGGTTTTAAAGCTAATGCTGCTGTATAAAATTTAAGCGCATCATCATACCGGCTGGAAGTAAAAGCATTGTTGGCCCTTCTCACCAAATCTGCATATTTCGCTTCATTATTATCTGTTGTTTCAGCAGTTTCCTGCGCTGCAGCAGGCGCTTCATTTTTTGGTGGTTCAGGCTCAGGTGATGCAGCGACAGGCTCGCTTACGGGCGCTTTGCTTAATTGCGCTACAAGGTCCAGGTCAGTAAAATAAATATCTCTTTCAGCATCTTCAAGATGCTCTTTATATATAACGGTAAATTTATGTTTGCGCCCGCCTTCGGTTACATACAAGGTATAAGGCGCCGTCACATCATTTGATGTTTCCAATGCAATAGATTTTTCATCGCCCAGCAGGGAATTGAATTTATAAGGGCAGGTGGCTTCACCGAAATTATACTTGGTATAAGCATCGTGAAAATATAGCGTGGTAGCATATAGCCTGGATACATAAACTTTATAGCCGTTAATGTTTTGGGCCAGGAGGTTTTGCGAGCCGGCCAGCAAAAAAAAGAATAAGAGGTAATTATGCCTTTTCATTTTTCGTTTAGACGATTAAATGAAGATCAGGCAAACAAAAAAACTTAAAGTTTGATGTTCAATTTTAAAAACTCGCAAGTGCACAGATCTATTTTCAAATTTCTAGCCACCAATCAACTACTCTCCCATTATTCAAAATCTTCATACAGCAAATACTTTTTTCTTATTTGTTTAAACTTATCCAGGCCGGGTTGCCAGCTCGCACGGATCTCGGCTTCTGTTTTCCCATCTTTTATCTGCTGCATTAAAATGTTATTACCGGCGAGTTTATTAAAGAAATAATCACCGGTTTTTGGCTTTAGAAAGAAGTTGTTTTTATCAGGAAATAATTTATAAGCTTCCAATAAATAACTAAGGTTTATTTTCCCGTTATCTGCCTTCTCATCACTCACATTCCATCCGTAACATTTTTGATTCACGAGTTTAGGCGCTGTAGCGCCGGGTTTTGAAACCGGCGTAAAAGCATAGAGGTTTTTTGGTAAAGACGGGTGGCCGAAAATTTCAAAAGGCTCATCTGTTCCCCTGCCTTCACTAAGATTGGTGCCTTCAAAAAAACAGGTGGACGGATACCAGTAAACAGCGCCCATATCCGGCAGATTAGGCGATGGTTTCACCGGCAACTGGTACCTGCTTTTGTGATTATAATTCTCACATTTAATTACCAGGAAATGAAAAGGCGTATCCACCGAATTCTGCGCATGATTTTTATACCAGGCAAATTTTTTATTGGCTTTATCGGTAAACAGCCAGCCTTCGCCGGAAATCATCATGGCATATTCGCCCATCGTCATTCCATACACAACAGGTATGGGTTGTTTGCCAATACCACTCCTGAAATTTGTATCCAGCACGGGCCCGTCAACATAAAAGCCATTGGGGTTTGGGCGATCGAGCAGCATTAAAGGTTTATTGTTTTCAGCAGCAGCTTCCATAAAATATTGCATGGAATTGATATAAGTGTAAAATCTTGCGCCTACATCCTGTATATCAAATACCAGCACATCCACATCTTTAAGATCATTCGCATCGGGCTTGCTTTTATTGCCATATAAAGAAACAATGGGCACGTGCGTTTCAGGGTCAACAGAATTACCCACATGTGCGCCGGCATCTGCATTGCCGCGAAAACCATGTTCGGGCGAAAATATCTTTACCACGTTAATACCGCTTTTAACGAGCGTATCTACAAGATTGGTTTGATGAATAACGGAGGTTTGATTGGCAAACACACCCACACGCTTTCCCTTTAATAAAGGCATATAAACGCTGGTTCTGTAAGCGCCGGGAATAGCAGGCTTTGACAGATCAACCTGGGAAAAGCAAACTGTTGTACATAATATGCACACTAAAAAAACAGGCAATAATTTCATGTAATAAAATTATGTGTTGAAAAATAAACTCTTTGTGAAAAGATCAACTGTATTTCAAAAATAGGCAAGCAAAACAAAATTGCTTTTTAAGATATCTTCAGCGTAATTTTATTGAGCGATCAAACTTACTATTTGCATTATTCATTAAATGTTTTGTAAATATGCCAGTGCAAAATCCTGAAACAACATCTTTAAAACCCCGTAGCTCAAAGCTGAAAAAATTTTTTACCATATTGATAATAATAATTGTAATAATTGGGGGCGGCATCTTTTGGTGGAATTATCTTTTTGTGTTTGGTGAAGGCGTAAAATCCGGACAGTTAAATTATGTGGTAAAGAAAGGCAACCTGTTTAAAACCTATGAAGGCAAGCTGATACAAAGCGGTTTCCGGTCACAGGCTGCCGGCAGTATTCAGTCGTACGAATTCGAGTTTTCTATTGCCAATGACAGCCTCGCCAATTATTTAATGAACAACAGCGGCAATTATTACGACCTGCATTATAAAGAATACAAACATGCTTTACCCTGGCGTGGCTTTAGCCCCTATATTGTTGATAAAATAATTAAGATGCAGCCTGTTCAGCCGGGACGTTAATCATTGATGTGCTTCATAATAATCCCACATTATTTTAAACACTTTTTCTTTTAATGCTTTTGCAGAGGTATTAATGCTTTCAACTGGCGGCAGAAAATGCATTTCCAATCGATGCGGCACTAAGTAAAATATTTTATGTGCGGGCAAAACTTTTTTCGTATTAAAAACCAGCGTTGGCACAATTGGTTTTTGCGTATCCACAGCCAAACGAAATGCCCCGTCATAAAATTCTTTCAAAGGTTTATCTGTTCTGTTGCGTGTGCCTTCCGGATAAATTACCATATCGAGACCCTGGCTTAATACCCGCTTCATATCATCGTAACTTTTACGCCGGCTGCGGTCATCATTCCTGTCAACCAGCACGCTGCCAAAGCTGTATATCCACCCAAAAACCGGTATGCGTGAAAAGCTTTTTTTGGCAATTGTTTTATTGGCCCTTGGCATAAACGGTGTTGTTACGGGCACATCCATTAAGCTGTTGTGATTGGAGACAATAACACAATTAGGCAAACCTTTAAAATGTGATGCGCCTTTAACTTTGAGTGGGCAACCAATAAGGGTAAGGTAAATGAACATCCAAACCCTTGATACATGCCGGTGCCATTTTGCTTTTTGCGGCTCTTTTAAAAAATGACAGGGGATATAAAATATATAGGCAATAATAATTGTAGTTACAAAAAGAACCAGGGCCCATGTTGCCCAAATGCGTCCAAATATTTCTTTTATAAATTTCAAAAAGTAAGAGTTATTTTTTTGTTACCAGCTACTGAAGGTGTGGCATCACGGTTGTGTCACTCCCTTCAGCTGCATATATTAATCAGCTATAACCTGGCGCAATATTTCAAAATTCAATATTTCTCAAAAAATGCCATGCTGCCGCCAACCCATTCACGGTCTTTATTATAACGAACGCCAATCATTTTGCCTTTGCTTATGCGGGCCAGGTTTTGCGCGGCCACCGGCCTTGCTTCGCCATCTTTCCAGAAATAGAAAATTCTTATTTCAACCTTCGCATTATCATCAGGCGTTTTAATAACATCAGCATATTTCACCTTGCGCTGCAATATCCAGTTGTGCCGGTCTTTCACAGCATCAATATCTTTCTTTGTTATATCAATTACCACACCTTGTCCTGCAAAAGAAAACAAAGGTTTCAATACATAATTTTCAAGGTCTGTAGGCAGTTCCCTTACGTCGCTTAAAAACTTTGTTTCAGGCACGAACTTATATTTTATAAACGGCAGTGTGTATTTGCTGATGCGGTAAAACCAGTTAGGATGCGGCGCCCACTCAACATCCAAATCTTCAAACAATATTTTACCTTTTTTCTGTACTTCGGATGATTGCTGCTGAAGCTCATCGAAAATAATCCTGTTGTAAATACGTTTCACTTCAACTTTCTTTTCATGCTGCACATAAAATAATTTTTTCCCTTCTTTTACAAGCTCTGTTAAACAAACCACGGGAATGTTTAAATAATCCTGTGTACAGTAAAAGTCAATTTTAGTTTTTTGCTTATGCGGAAAAATTTCAAGCAGTATTACATTTTCAGGATCATGACCTGCAATAATTATATCTTTCAATAACTGTATGTAGGTGCTCTTTGTATAACCGTTTAGGTAAGAACTGTAATTATCCGGAATATTAAAATGTTTGCGGGTTACATCATCATCCAAAACCTGGTAAGCAAACAAGGTGGGAAAGCCCTGCATTTCTACCAGTTGCGGTTCCAGTTCACCATCAGCATTTTCACAAACACCAAAATCAAATGCTATAAAATGCGAATGATCATTTTCATTTGGCACGTTCAAATCCTTGGGTACAGCATTAGCGGTGAGTTGTTTAAAATCCGGCTGTGCAATTACATCAACAATAGCCTCGCAGGCATCCAGCATCTTTTTTGTAAAAGTTTTATCTACAAATACAGGTGTTTCTGCAAGCCTGAATTCAATGCCGCCCGGATGCAGCGCATTCATTTCTTCTAAAAAGTCTGTATATTTTTTTTGCGTAAACGCTGCATTGAAATTATCGCGCAAGCCAGGTACCATACAGTTGTTTTAATGCAAAATACGAAATGACAAATTAGATATTAACGAATCTATAATCAATGGTCGCCAGTCATACAACAAAACTCACTACTCACCATTCATCACCTATTTTAAAAATCCTTCGGTATATAAAACTTATTACGCTCTTTCACTTTATTGTCCTCATACAGTTCAAAATAAAACCAGCCGGAACGCATAAAATCTGTTTTATCAAGCAGCAGCATCGGTTGTGTTACATGCTGAATGCCGAAGAGTGGCTTATGAAATTCGTCAAAAAAACGAAGCCTGTAATTTTTTTGTAAAGCATCTGCAAGTGATATCTGCACATAGCCATCAGCATTGGTGAATACATGCGGCGAAGGCATCCAGTTTATATTGTTGGCATAATAGCGTATCAGTATATCTGCATCAGTTAATGAATACAACGTATCTCTGGTATAGTTAACAATCGAATCGCGGAAATGTTTGTATTGATCATAATTAAGCTGCGCAATCACTGTATCATCGTCGTGCACGGTAACCAGAAAATTTTCATCAGCCTTGCTTGCTTCGCTGATATCATCCGTAAAATCAGACCCGGTTTTAACTTTTTTTGCTTTTGTAAAAAAATAAGAACCGTTGGCCAACACATAAAAAACGCGGTAATACATACCATTGTAACCGGCAGTTTCATCAATATAACCGTTTTCCGGAAGCCCGGGCGACAAAGGTGAAAAGATAGTCTTGTAGTTTTTTACACTGTCCCATGAGCGCTGCACATTCAACTGCACTACGCTGTCTCCATACGGATTAGTCCATGCAACCCGCACTTTAGTATTGCCTGCATCTGCCACTGTTACTAAAAATTTATTCTGAGCATGTAAACTATTTGCTGCTGCGAAAGCAGTAAAAACAAAAAACAATATATATATCTTCTTCATACCGGTTACGTACGGACAAATATAGTGTCGATGCTTTTTAGAAACTGAAACTTTAATACATTAATGTAAAAACAGTGCAATGTCAACGCAAATTTTATCATTTATTTTGCTGCATGAATAAAACAATTCTTGTTACAGGTGCAACATCAGGCCTCGGAAAAGCCATTGCTGAAAAATTTGCGGCTGCTAATTATAACTGCATTATTACCGGCCGCAGAAAGCAGCGGCTGGAGGAACTTGCTGCAACATTATCATCAAACCATAATATAAAAGTTTTACCGCTTGCTTTTGATGTAACTAAAAAAGAAGAGGCTTTTAATGCCATCAATAATTTAAGTGAAGAATGGCGCAATATTGATGTGCTCGTAAATAATGCAGGCCTTGCAGCAGGCCGCGACCCTTTTGATGAAGCTTCCTTTGATGATTGGGAAACCATGATAAATACGAATGTAAAAGGGTTGCTGTATATATCGAAAGCTGTTATTCCTTTCATGAAGAAAAATAAAAAGGGCCATATTATAAATATTGGCTCAACAGCCGCTAAAGAAGTATATAAGGATGGCAACGTGTATTGCGCTACCAAGTTTGCGGTGAATGCCATAAGCCAGGCACAGCGTATTGATCTGCTGCCGCACAGGATAAAGGTTACATGCATTAATCCTGGTGCTGTTGACACGGAATTTTCAATCGTACGTTTTAAAGGTGATACGCAGAAAGCGGATGCTGTGTATGAAGGTTATGAACCATTACATGCAGAAGATGTGGCTGACACTATATTTTATTGTGCTGCTTTGCCCGCGCATGTTTGCATTAATGATCTCGTGATCACCTGTTTATCACAGGCAAGTTCGTTTTATACTTATAAAGGATAACCTCATCATCATTCTCTTCGCACAAGTGCAGAGGGTTATCCAATTGCAGCCCGGTCATATAGTCTAATTCACATTGTTGAAAGATATTTCACATCCTTCATAACATGCTTTTTTACTTTGCAGCATGGATACAACATTTTCTTATCAGTCTTTATACAATTTTACTTATTCCGTTTTTAAACATATTGGCTGCAGCGATACCGATGCAACAACTGCCACAAAAACTTTACTGGCTGCGGATGTGCGGGGTATTGACAGTCACGGAGTGGCCCGTCTTTCAGGCTATGTGCGTTTATGGGAAGCGGGCAGAATTAATAGTAATCCCAACATTCATATAAAACATGAAACGCCTTCTACCGCTGTTGTTGATGGCGACGCAGGTTTGGGTTTGGTGGTGGCGCCGCATGCCATGCAAATCGCTATTGAAAAAGCGGCTAATGTGGGAACAGGCTGGGTAAGTGTTTGCAACAGTAATCATTTTGGCATTGCCGGTTATCATGCCATGATGGCTTTGCAACATGATATGATCGGCATTGCCATGACCAACGCCAGCGCGCTGGTTGCACCAACCTTCAGTATTGAAAAGATGTTGGGAACCAACCCGATCGCAGTGGCTATTCCCGCAGGCAGTGAAGCACCTTTTGTTGCTGATATGGCCACAACAACTGCCGCCAATGGCAAGCTCGAAATTTTACAAAGAAAAAATGCAGAAGCACCTTTGGGCTGGGTGCAAACAAAAGAAGGCTTCCGATCAACCGATGCGAATGCATTAAAAACAGGCGGCGCTTTATTACCGCTGGGCAGCGACCGGGAGCACGGTTCGCATAAAGGATATGCATTGGGAAGCATTGTCGATATTTTCTCTGCCGTATTAAGCGGCGCCAGCTATGGCCCCTGGGCGCCACCTTTTCCTGCCTATATTCCCATACCGGAAAACATGCCGGGTAAAGGGCTTGGCCATTTTTTTGGCGCCATGCGCATTGATGCTTTCCGTACCGCTGATGAATTTAAACAGCATATGGATAACTGGCTGCGCCGTTTCAGGAATGCCAAACCTGCTGAAGGCTATGAGAAGGTGCTGGTGCCCGGCGATCCCGAAAGGGAAATGGAGACAATAAGAATGATGGAAGGGATACCGGTTGTGGAAAGTGTTGTAAACGAATTGCTGGCTGTTGCCGCAAAGTTCGATATTGAATTCCGGTAAGATTAACCTGCATAATATAAACAAACTGCAGGTGATGCTTGAAAGATTTAAATAAGCCGGCTATTTTCAGGCAGCTTTCCGTTTAAGATTGGGCAGAAAAGCTGTGAGCAACCCGATAAGCGGCAGAAAAGCACATAACTGGTAAACATATTCTATGCTTGTTTTATCAGCCAAAGCACCTAAAACCGCAGAACCTAATCCGCCCATGCCAAAAGCAAACCCGAAAAACAAGCCCGAAACCATACCAATTTTTCCCGGCAGCAATTCCTGTGCATACACAAGAATGGCAGAAAAAGCAGAAGCTATTATTACCCCGATAAAAACCGTAAGCACACAGGTGAAAAACAGGTTGGCATGCGGCAATATCAAAGTAAACGGCGCAGCGCCTAAAATGGAAAACCATATCACATATTTTCTACCAAAACGGTCGCCGAGCGGACCGCCCAATATGGTTCCGGCAGCCACCGATGCCAGGAAAATAAACAAATAGATCTGTGATGATTGCACCGAGACATTGAATTTATGAATAAGGTAAAAAGTATAATAACTCGTCATGGAAGCGAGATAAAAATACTTTGAAAAGATGAGCACCAGCAAAATAACCACGCTGCTGATAATCTTTCCTTTTGATAAATGAATATGGCTTTCAGTGCTTATTGTTTTTGATTTTTTTCGCAACGAGAGATGGTCGCGGTACCAAAATCCAAGCTTGCTTAAAATAATAATAGCTGCAAATGCGAGAAGTGAAAACCACAGAATATTACCCTGGCCGTAGGGCTCTATTATTAATGCAGCCAGTAACGGGCCGATAGAACTGCCTGCATTCCCCCCTACCTGGAAAATAGATTGCGCTAACCCACGCCGGTTACCGGCAGCCATGTAGGCAAGTTTTGATGCTTCGGGATGAAATACGGAAGACCCGATACCTATTAAAGAAACAGCTACCAAAATAATTGTATAGCTTGATGCCTGCGACAGCAATACCAGCCCCACCAGGCTGAATGTCATGCCGGTTGCGAGGGAAAACGGCTGCGGCTTTTTATCGGTAAAAGAGCCAACCATTGGCTGCAGCAGTGAAGCAGATAACTGAAAGGTTAAAGTTATAAAGCCAATTTGCGTAAAACTCAAATGAAAAGAGTTTTTTACTATCGGGTAAATAGACGGAATAAGCGACTGAACCGTATCGTTCAGCAAATGCGATAAACTTATGGCAATAAGAACGGGAAATATTGTTTTTGGCTGAATTGCGGCGCCGGCATTTTCAACTTCCAATTGCAAAATTTTAAGGCGCGAAAATACAATGGTAAATTTTTTTTATTTCGAAAATTAAAAGGCAACATTAAGCGGTTTATTAAGAATCCTTTCATATAATCTTTTGTACTTTTGCACTTCTAAAAGTTTTCTGATGATTAAAACAGGTAACCCCATTATAAGCATTTATACCGAAATGACGCCCAACCCGGAAACAATGAAATTTGTTGCCAACAAATTGCTCTACCCAGGCAAAAGCATAGATTTTCAGGATGAAAGCCAGGCTGGCCCCAGCCCGCTGGCAAAAGAATTGTTCAGCTTTCCTTTTATAAAAGGGGTTTTTATAGCCAGCAATTTTATTACACTTACCAAAACTGCAGATACTGAAGACTGGCAGGATGTTATTCCTTCCGTAAAACAATTCTTAAAGGATTACCTCGAAAACGGTGGCCCGGTAATTAACGAAGATGAAGTAGCCAAAGTAAAACAGGATACAGGCAATATTATTTTGAGCGATGATACCGATGTGGTAAAACGCATTAAGGAATTGCTTGATAATTACGTGCGCCCGGCGGTGGAAATGGATGGCGGTGCCATTCAGTTTAAAAATTATGATGATGGCGTGGTAAGCCTTATGTTGCAGGGAAGCTGCAGCGGCTGTCCTTCATCAATGGTAACTTTAAAAGCTGGTATTGAAGGCATGATGAAACGCATGATACCTGAAGTGAAAGAAGTGGTAGCTGAAGCGGAATAGTTATTCTTATAAAAAAATTAAACGCCGGGCAGTTAATAATGCCTGGCGTTTTTATTTGGGATTGTTGTTTGGTCGTTATTTTTTTGGATTACATCCATTTTATCATAACACTTTGTCGATAAATATTACTTTGAAGCATTATTTTTAATTTTTAAATGATTGAATAAAATCATGCACAGGCATAAAAAGCTTTTTTTCCTTTCATTAATATGTTTAGTGTGTTTATTAAGCTGCCATTCAAAACAGGAAAATAAAGAGCCACGGCAATCTCCGCCACCAGTTGTGGATGTAATTATTGCGCAACCGCAAACTGTTTCAAATATTATAGAAGCAAACGGAACGGTTGTGGCAAATGAGTTTGTTGAGCTGCATCCCGAAGCCACGGGCCGCATTACTTATTTAAATGTTCCGGAAGGAAAATATATTACCAAGGGAACGGTTATAGCCCGCATTAATGATGCAGACCTTGTTGCCAATCTTAATAAAAGCAAAGCTGCACTTAAACTTGCACAGGATTATGTTAACCGCCTGAAACCTTTGCTTTCTGTACAGGGCGTGAACCAGGCCGATTATGATGTTGCCGTCAATACGGTTATAAGCACAGAAGCTGATATTCAATATACACAGGCATTGATTGACAAAACAGTCATCCGTGCCCCTTTCGACGGCGTTGTGGGATTGCGGCAGGTGAGCCTTGGCGCTTATGTAAGCAATTCAGATGTTATTGCCACCATGCAGCAGGTAAATAACCTGAAGATGGATTTTACAGTGCCGGAAGAATATGGCAAATACGTTTCCACCGGCTCCACAGTCCAGGTTACGCTGGATGCAGCCAACGATACATTGAAACATAATGCTACTATTATAGCTGTAGAACCGCAGGCCAATACGGTAACACGTAATCTCAAAATAAGGACTATACTGCAGGACAAGACAAAAGCAAACCCGGGTGCTTTTGCCAAAGTATATCTTGCGCAGGGTGGTTCAAAGCAAAGCATACTGGTGCCAACAAATTGTATTATTCCCAGCGATATAAACAAGCAACTTTTACTTGTTAAAAACGGCAACGCACAGTTTACAGATGTTACAACCGGCGTGCGTTTGCAAAACAATGTAGAAATAACAAAGGGCATTGCAGTGGGCGACACTGTAATTGTAACAGGCGTTTTATTTGCAAAAGATAAAAGACCCGTGCGGGTGCGCAGAACATTGTCGATAGACAGCCTTACCGATTAATGTTACATATTTCATCCGGCAGCGCCTGTTTCATTTATCCGAACTATTCTCTGGCAGTATTCTTATATCTTCCATATTTATTTCGAAAAACTTACAACGGCAAGTGATTATTTTTGCACATTGTACTATGCCTGAAGCAAATTCAAATACAACATTAAAGCGGCTTCGCAATCATTACCGTATGGTAATTATGAACGATGATACTTTTGAAGAAGTAATAAAGTTCCGCCTTTCCCGCCTGAGCGCTTATATCGTATTAAGCACAACATTTTTATTAATGATAGGGCTTGCTGTTGCATTGCTGGTGTTTACACCATTACGGTACTATATGCCGGGCGCATCTGCCAACAGCGATACCCGGCGTGAACTGCAAACATTAAAAATGCGTACAGATTCATTGGAGCAGGCGCTGAAATATAAAGATGTATATCTTAACGGAATAAAACAGGTGTTAGGCGCCGATGATGTTTTAAGGGATACTGCTTCTCTGAAAGTACCAAAATAATGTTGCCGATGAATGAGCCTGGTAAAAAGAAAGATACTTCAAACAAAAACCTGCTGATACAATATGCAGGTATTGGTGCACAAATAATTGCCGGGTTGCTGATTTTTGTTTTTATTGGTAAATGGATTGATGGCAAGTTGCAATTCTCCTTTCCAATATTTATCTGGCTGATGCCGCTTATTTTTATTATCGGAACAATTATAAAAGTTATAAAAGATACTTCAACGAGGAAAAAAGATGAATAAACTTATTAAAAATAAACTCTTCGGACCTGTTATAATTTTCTTTATAATCATTAATGCATTGTGCCTGTCATTTTCAACATGGCTTGATGAGAAGAATATCAATCACTCCGTATTGCTGGCTGCTAACTTCATCCTGTTTATTATTACTTTAACAGCCTGCTATATATATGCAAAATCACTTGCTGCAGACAATGCCCATGCATTTGTGCGCAGTGTTATGATGGTATCATTTATCAAGCTGATGGCTATTGCCATAAGCGTTTTTGTTTACCTGATTGCCGCAGGCGAAAACAGGAGCCTTTATGCGGTTGCCGGCGGCATGCTGCTTTACATAGTTTATACGGTGCTCGAAGTGAATGGCGCAATGAAAGTTAACAGGCAAAGAAATGTCAAAAACTGAGCATCCGTTACAGGCACTTGCATCTTATTTACCTGATAACAGTTTTGAGCAGGTGGTTTATTTTCTCCAGCATTATAAAGTGCATTTAACCATAACAAGACAGCGGCAATCTGTATTGGGTGATTACCGTAATGCAGTGAGTGGTAAAAACCACCGCATAAGCGTAAATGGCAATCTTAATAAATACGCTTTTTTAATTACGCTGCTGCACGAACTTGCTCATTTACTTGCTTTTGAAATTCATGGTAACCGCATACAGGCGCATGGCAGGGAATGGAAATATCTGTATAGCACGCTGCTAAAAGATTTCGTAAGCAACAAAATCTTTCCCGCTGATATTGAATTTGCGCTGAATGAATCCATAAAAAACCCTGCCGCCAGCAGTTGTGCAGAAGAAGGCTTAATGCGGGTTTTGCGCAAATATGATGAGCGAAAAAAAGGAATTGTGTTGCTGGAAGAACTGCCGAAAGGTGCTTTCTTTTCAACAAATGATGGCCGCATATTTAAAAAAGGCGAGCAGCTGCGCAAAAGATTTCGTTGCGTGGAAAAAGATACGGGGCTTGTCTATTTAATAAGCCCTTTATATGAAGTGAAAATGATGCAATAAAAAGCGCTTATACAAAATTGTATAAGCGCTTATACATTTTAAATAACAGGCTTATTACGCCACCGCTTTCTTAACCAGATCAGCCGCTTCGCTCAGCAATATAGCCGACTGAACTTTAAGCCCGCTTTCATCAATTAATTTTTTTGCTTCTTCTGCATTGGTTCCCTGTAAGCGCACAATGATTGGTATACTAATGTTGCCTAAGTTTTTATAGGCATCAATTACACCGGCTGCCACACGGTCGCAACGCACAATACCGCCGAATATATTGATAAGAATAGCTTTTACATTCGGGTCTTTCATAATAATACGAAAACCGGCTTCAACAGTTTGTGCATTGGCTGTACCGCCCACATCAAGGAAGTTTGCAGGATTACCGCCGCTTAGCTTGATCATATCCATAGTGGCCATTGCCAAACCTGCGCCATTAACCATACAACCAACATTGCCATCAAGTTTCACAAAGTTGAGGTTGTATTTACCGGCTTCCACTTCTGTCGGGTCTTCTTCCGCAAGGTCGCGCAGTGCTTCAATATCCGGATGACGCATCAAAGCGTTATCATCAAGATTCATTTTACAGTCAACCGCAATAATTTTATCATCGCTTGTTTTAAACAAAGGATTTATTTCAAGCATAGAGCAATCAAGCCCAACATAAGCATTGTATAAGTTGGTTACAAATTTTACGCAGTTTTTGAACGACTCTCCTTTCAATCCAAAATTAAACGCAATCTTTCTTGCCTGGAATGGCAATAAACCACCTGAAGGATGCACCCATTCCTTAAAAATTTTATCAGGGGTTTTATGCGCTACTTCTTCAATGTCCATCCCGCCTTCCGTGCTGTACATAATTACGTTCTGGCCTTTTGCACGATCCAGCAATATGGATAAATAAAATTCTTTTGTGGGATTGGGGCCGGGATAATAAACATCCTGCGCAATTAAAACCTTGTTTACCTTTTTACCGGCTTCACCTGTTTGAATAGTAACCAAAGTGCCGCCCAAAATATTACCGGCTATAGTTGCAACTTCTTCAAGACTTTTACCAACAGCCACACCACGTTGTTCAGTTCCTTTAATTTTTCCCTTGCCGCGGCCACCCGCATGTATCTGGGCCTTTACAACAGCAAAATTATTTTGTGTCTGGCTTTTAATGTTGCGGTATGCTTCTTCGGCTTCATGCACCGTGCTGCTTGCATAGCCTTCCTGCACCGGCACGCCATATTTTTTTATTAATTCCTTTGCCTGGTATTCGTGAAGATTCATAATCTATGTGTTTGCGCGAAGATAATAGTTTGTGTTTTGATGATTAACAGTTAATAATATTTTTAGGAAACCGGTATATCATAAGGCAGTTAACCGCTTCAGAAAATCATCTTTCCTTCTCGTTGAAACTTCAATTTCTGAACCGTCACTCATTGTTACAGTTCCGCCTTTTCCTTTATTATACATTTTTATATAGGCAAGATTAAGGAGATGCGAATTATGAACGCGGTAAAAATTATACTCAGTAAGCATTTCTTCAAACTCCTTTAGTGTTTTTGCCACAAGCAGCTTTTGTTTATCTTTTAAAAAGAGGGTTGTATAATTTACGTTGCTTTCGCAACGGATAATATCATCTGTTTGAATAAATACGAGCCCGCTTAACACGGGCACACAAATTTTTTTGGAAGCGCTTTGTATGTTTTTGAGATTATGAAAAAGTGCATCAAACTTACCGGCTATATCTTTCTGCGAGACTTTATCATTAAGCTTTTTCAGCGCTGCCTGCAATTCATCCGTATCAATGGGTTTCAGCAAGTAATCCAGGGCGCTGAACTTAAACGCCTGCACTGCGTATTTATCATAGGCAGTGGTAAAGATGACTTCAAAATTTATTTCCGGCAATTGTTTTAAAAGATCAAAGCCCGTTTTATTACCTATTTCAATATCTAAAAAAACAAGCTGGGGTTTATATGTTTTGATAGCAGTTAAACCTTCATCAACAGATTGAACGCTGGCAAGCAAC
>JAEWBD010000149.1 GCA_023391315.1 Bacteroidota bacterium
CTTTTGGTTTGAAATGAAATGTTACCGGCCTCCACCGATTTTAATATTTCATCATCCATGCCTTTATAATCGAGCTTTAACTGGTTTTCATAATCAAAATTGGCAAGGGTATTATAGCTGATGGGTAGTTTAAGTTTGTCGCCGATGCTGGCATTAATGTTCAGGTTGGTATTCATGTCAAAATCCAAACCGCCGTTCCTGCGGGCATTTTCCGGCAGGGTTGGGTTTTTAATTACCTGGCCCTGGTAACCCATGGTAAGATCAACGGTGCCCTGCGGTTTTATATCCACCCTGAGCCCGTTGGGGCCAAGGCCAAACATCCTGTCGAAAAGCCTGTCATAAACGTGGGGTGCTGGGCGTGAAATTTTACGGTTAAGATCGAGCAATGCCTGGCCGCGCTGGTTAAAATAATCATTCTCCTGCTTCCGGCTTTGCAGGCGGTACATTTCATCAAAAGTGAGGTAAGTGGGTTTGCGGTAGATAATATCACCAATTTTTTCTGTTACATAATATTGATTAGTAATGGGGTCGTATTCAATATTTTGTTTAATAAAAGAAGTGTCCTTTATATCGAAAGGGTTGGCATAATCCAACGAAATCCTGTCTCCGCGCCTGTCCTGCAAAGGATAATGCAGGCTGTCGTGTAGTGAATAACCCGTGGTGTCTTTAACCTGTGCAAAAACTGTATTGCAAAGGCAAAACACCAGAAGCGTTATCAGTAAGAGTTTATCAGCAATGCGAAGTTTTGTCAATTTCTATGTAGCCTGGTTAGGTAAAATTGCTCAATAAGCTATAAGTTTTTTAGTGCAAGTTTAATAATGTTTTCCACTGAAAGGTTATTGGCGGATGAAAGTACTTTTTTTATGGCTGTTTCAGCAATATTTTTTTGAATTCCCAAAGCTACAAGTGCATTCAGGGCATCAGACTCAACCGTATTAAGTGAATACGCAGATTGGGGTAAATTGGTTTGCAGGCGGTTTAATTTATCTTTCAGTTCCAATACAATGCGTTCGGCTGTTTTTTTGCCAATGCCTTTAATGCTTTCCAATTGTTTGGTATTGCCGTTTGCTATAGACCTGATGATCTCCTCCGGCTTTAGCCCGCTCAGCATCATTCTTGCCGTGGAAGCACCCACGCCGGAAACGCTTATGAGCTGTAAAAAAAGCTCTTTCTCTTCCACATCATTAAAGCCATATAATGTATGCGCAGACTCTGTAATGTGCAGGTAAGTGAACAACTTCCCGCTTTCCTTGTTGGCAATAGCCGAATAGGTGTTCAGGCTTATCTGCAAATCGTAGCCCACACCGTTTACATCAACAATTACCTGGGAGGGCAGTTTGGTTACAAAATTTCCATTTACAAATGCTATCATACAAAGGCATCAAAAGTAGGGCTTTCATTTAATCGGGGGAGCAATTATTGGGGAACGCTAAAAGATATTATTACATTGAAGCTCTAATAAAAGAGCACTATTTGCTAATTTAATTTTTCCAGGGTAAAGCGAAGTAGTATCAGTATGCTTTAACCAATTACAAAGTTGATATTTCAGCAATGAACGCCGGCCATATCCTGCAATACCTGCGCAATGGTTTCAAATGTTTGATAGCCGGTTATTAGTTTAGCATTACCTGCATTGTTATTTATCAGCAGGGTGGGAAAGCGGTTAATGCCACGGTATTTAACCTGCTGCAAATCTTTTTTGAAAGCTTCCATGCCTTCATTCCCAAGCAAATGCTGTTTAAATTTTTTTATATCGAAATCAAACCCCTTATCATCCTCCATTGTATGTGCCACCTCAAGCAATACATCAGGTTTCGTAATGTTTCTTCCATCTATCATACAGGCTTCCCGCAGCAGTGTAAGATACCGTTCTTCTGCAGCCGGCGATTGCAGCGCAGCGCACTTAACAGCAATGCAGGAAGGATAGGAAGAAGCAGGCGGGTCATTCGCCCATAAATCATGGCGAATAACAACACCGCTAAGCTGTGCGGCATGCATCCACATGGGGCCCATTTGAATAGGCTTGCTGATTGAATTTTCCGCATCATAATAATTATTCCAGGCAGGCAATAAACCACCCATACAATATTGCCATGTGATTGCATGTTCAAAAACGCTGCGTAGTTTTTGCCATTCTTTTTCAAATGCCCAGCTCCAGCAACAAAGCGGATCCGTATAATAAATTATATGGGTGTCCGCCTGTTGCAGGACCCTGGTGTTAAACTGTTGCATTGGCATGTAATATCAATAGTATGTGTAAACTCATTTTTTATCAGAAGCGCCCTTTGCATCATTTTTTAAATCTGTGTCTGTATCGTTCCAGGCAATTACACCGTTTTTTACCGCAGTGGCCTTGTTTACTTCAGTGCTGCGTTCTTTTCCTAATTTTTTATTCATTTTTTCAACTTGTGCCGGCGTGTATTCAGCACCCTTTGGTTTCTGGTTAACCAGGCCGTTTGTTTTCATTACATGCGCCACAGGATCATCGATATATTGAAAAGGTTCATTAAGCCTTGTACTGTTGCCCTGATTCCAGGGGCCCTGGTAGTCGTTCCCGCTGGACATGTTAAAAAATAAATTGCTATAGCGCGGATCTGCCTGTAAAATGCCTGGCGGAAAGTTTGGTTTAATGGTGTCCAGTGCAGCCTCAAACATCTGGAAATGAGCCACCTCCCTTGTCATTAAAAAATACAGTGTGTCTTTCACATAGGGATCATCGGTAAATTGTAATAAATATTCATACACCATTTTTGCCCGTGTTTCGGCAGCAATATCAGAACGCAGGTCTGAAGTAAGATCGCCTTGCGCATCACCATTTATATAAGCGGCTGTCCACGGCACACCTACACTATTGGTATAAGCCGGCGAACCACCGCTGCCTATCAAAAATTGCGGCGATACCATTGCTTTATGTATCATTTCTTCTTTGGCCGCTTTGCCATCTAATAATTGCATGATCTCTGCATTTTCAGCAGCATCTTTAAGATCTCCGTTTATGCCCGTTAACAGCATTTGTATGGTAGCGCCTACGATTTCCAGGTGACTGAACTCTTCAGTAGCTATATCCATCAATAAATCGTATTTATCGGGATGGGGTTTTTTAGCACAAAACGCCTGGCCAAAATACCGTAAGGCTGCGGCAAGTTCGCCGTTTGCACCGCCAAACTGCTCTAATAATAATGTGGCAAAAGCGGGATCAGGTTTAGAAACCTTAGCATTGAACTGTAATTCTTTTACATGGTAAAACATGGTGATGTTTTTTAAGATTAAAAAATAATTCCAGGCTTTATATAATTGTTCTTACACAATTGATGTATAAAGCAGATAAACTTAATAATAGGTTAAGGGCCGAACTTAAATTCACATGCCCTCAACTGTGAACCCATATTTATTAAAACCACTGTTGTAAAACAGGATAAACAATGGATAAATGCGAATCGTAAATAATTATAATCGGCATCAATATGATGTGCAATGTTTACAACAAAGCCCGTGCCTTCAAATAAGGGCGGCAGTATTTTTAGTCGCGCCTGAATGATAACTGCTGTTTGCACAACACTTCCTTAAAGCAAAGCATTAAACATTTAGTTGAGCAAAAAAAGAAGCGCGGTTATTTTTCCTCATTGTTGCGCTTCAATCCACACAGAAACAGAACCGCCTATACAGCGAAAATCGCCAAAGCCATTTTCGTCGATCATTACATTTTCATTAATGTTGCCCAATGCATCGATAAAAATTTTATTTGCATGCCTTTTTCCTATTTTCATTTTCTTGATACCCTCGGCACCATTAGACATGATGACTGCACAACCCGAATATTGTTGTTCATCCGTTCCTTTTCTCGTCCAGCCAATGCAATTGAAGTGGTCAAAATAATCACGTTGTAAACCATAAGCCTGGTTCTTTCGCAGCAACAGCAACTGTTCAAGCACCGGCAGTTTCTCAATTACTACATGGCATGTATTTTCATTGTGATCTTTATCTGTATAGTCAGCACCATACATATCAGCATAAAAAATGCATGGATAGCCTTGTTCGCGCAGAAGAATAAGTGCATACGCCAATGGCTTAAACCAGGCTGCAACCGCAGATTCAAGCGACTGGCCGGGTTGCGTATCGTGATTTGAAACAAATGTTACAGCGAGATCAGGATGATGTGCAATCAAAGTATTTTTAAATATTTCACAGAGATTATAATTGTTGCCCCTTTCGGATGCCTGGTGAAAATTTGCCTGCAGCGGCGAATCAAACAGGCTCATGCGGCCGGCAGAAGCTTCAATATATTTGAGCAGCATAGAAACATCTGCAGACCAACATTCGCCCACTGCAAACATGTCTTCTCTTATTTCATTACGCACATAATCCAGCCATTCATTATAAAAATAAACAGGCATGTGTTTTACAGCATCAAGGCGCAGCCCGTCAAAAGGTACGGTATCATAATACCATTTTATCCATCGTTTCAATTCTTCTCTTACAGCAGCATTCCTGAATTCAATATCACAGAACATTAAAAAGTCATAATTACCATTTTGACCAGAAACAAACTCTTCCCAGCCTTCATAATCATTTAAGATGGTAAATATGCCTTCTTCATTTAAATTATCTGCATGGTCAACACCGCTAAAGCAACGATAATCCCATTTAAATGCTGAATACCTGTTTTGTCTTCCGGGAAAAACAAATTTTGTATGCGCTTCAATTTCCATTACATCTGAAATATATTCGTTCCTGTTTTCGGGATTTACTTTTTTTACTTTTATATGTTCTGTTTCATCCGCGCCATTCATGTGATTTAATACAATGTCTGCATATACCTGCAGGCCATTATTGTGTGCAGTTTTAACCGCATTAATGTATTGCTGCTTTGTTCCGTATTTGGTTCTCACTGTTCCTTTCTGATTAAATTCTCCGAGGTCGTAAATATCATATACATCATATCCTTCTGACGTTGCGCCTTTTGATCCTTTAAAGGCAGGCGGCAACCAAATGGCAGTTATACCATAACCTGCCAGTTTTTTTGCTTCGGCTTTTACTTTTTCCCAAAGGCTTCCATCTGCCGGATAATACCATTCAAAAAATTGAAACATTGTTCCGTTCATTGTCTATTCTTTTGATGTAAAATTTTGATGTATTTAGGTTGCACTGTATAGCTCAATCCTTATTAAATTCAGCATCAGCCCTTGAAAAGGCAACATAAAGTTGTTCAGATACTTTCTGTTGCAGCATGATTTTTTGTTATACCTGATTTAATTTATTGCTGTCGCACCTCGTAATGTTTTTGGACTAGTTCAATTAGCGTATGTTGCGATGCAGGGGTGTCTGGTTATATGGCGGTTGATTGGGCTGCCCTTTACCTGAACAAGTGAATTGCATTTCCTAACCAAGGGTATAGATTTAGTCACAAGTTTCAAGTTGATACATACAAAGCCCTGCATGCAGGGCTTTGTATGTATATTCTAACTGTGGAATGATTAAGCAGTTTCAGATTCTTCAGCGGCTTCATAATTTACACTGCTTTCTGCTATTACGCTTAGCTTTTCATCTGTTTGCTTTTCTTCTTCCAGTGTACTTCCCAATAATTCTTTTATTTCGTTCAGGCCAAGGGTTTCCGCAAGTTGGGCAAGGCCGCCATAAGTAGATATTTCATAATGCTCCACTTTTTGAGCAGCAAGTATTAACCCCACATCACGCGTAGCCGTGCCTTTTTCTGTTTCTTCTATAATGCCCGTTCCTTCCTCAAGAATACCTGCCATGGCATCGCATTTTTTTGCCTGTGGTTTTTTTTCAAGCAACGAAAATACTTTTTCAAGCCTTTCAATATGTGTTTGCGTTTGGGCATAATGTTCCTCAAATGCGTTCTGCAATTCAGGTGATGTGGCAGCCTTTTTCATTTTTGGTAAGGTTTTCAGAATGTTTTTTTCTGCCCAGTAAATGTCTTTAATTTCATCCTGAAAAAAGTTTTTTAACATAGAATCGTTAGCTGCGGCGCCTGCGCTTTTAGAAACTTTACGTTTTGTTGTATTAGCCATATTAATAGTTTTTTATGATGCACTTTAATGTGCATACAGTGTATATATCTAATACTGTGCAAATTTCTAAAATAGCAGTAAAAAAGCCAGGATGATAAGAGGGGGCTTTAATGGATAAGGTCTTGTATCTCCGCCAGAGCGCTGGTGTTCAGGGAATGGTCTGCTTCCCTGAAAAGGGCATAAAAGTCCTGTACATAATTTTGTAACTGGTGCAGGTGTTTAATTTTCGTTCTGTTTTTTTCAATCCGCAAACCATAATAAAAGCCATCCGGTTTTTTTTCAAGGTTAATGCCGTGGCCAGACCATCTATTGGGTTCTGTGTCGTTTGAAAAAAGCAGCTTTCGCAACATGTCCCTTGTAAGTTCTATTCCTGAAATATCGTTTGCTATGCATTGGATGCTGCCTGGAAAACAATCCAGTTCTATTACATTATTATCTGCATGAATAACGGTTGCCACAGCACCTGAGGCACTATGCAATACCTTATTTCCGGGCCTTACCTCAGCAGATGTTATCATAGCTTATTGGTTTTAACTGTAGCAGGCACAAGTTTAATAACGGTAAGTTTGTGCATTAACAGCATAATTAAATAGGTGCCATCAAATTCAAACCAGCGGCGTGCAAAATTTGCATTGTTTTTGGCATGATGATGATTATTCTGAAACAATTCACCCATCAATAAAATACCCCATGGTGATGTATTTTTTGAATGATCCCCGTTATCATAATTACTGTATCCATATTTATGACCGCACCAGTTAACAATAGCGCCTTGTATAGGCCCCATTAAAAAATGAATAGGCAACAGCAAAAACCACCATGCATTCGGCGCAAACAAAACATATACTGCAGTATAAGCCAATCCAAATAATATTCTTGTTATCATGCTATGGCCAAGCTTATCAAGTTTGCTCCATGAAGGCAGATATTCTTTTGTAAATTCAGGGGCAGGCTTGTTTTTGCCTGTTGTAAAGGCATGAAAAATATTGGCCGTATGAATCATCATCTGCCATATATCTTCAAAGAAATGCGGTGAATGCGGATCTTTCTCCGTATCGCTGTAGGCATGGTGCATACGATGCATTACACCATAAGCGCTTGGCACTAAAAAAGAAGAACCTTGTACAAACCAGGTAGAGAAATAAAAAAACTTTTCCCATGTTTTAGATGTGGTGTACATCTTATGGGATGCATAGCGGTGCAGAAAAAAAGAATGGAAAAAAAGCGAAAGAAACCAATGTGTAAAAAAGAACAGAAGAATGATCAACATAGTATATCACTGAAATTAAAATTGCAGGCTGTAATTTCTACAAGCCTGCAATTAGTTATTTATAAATCCGGTGGTTAAAAGAAGCGGTTGCGGGAAAATGAATTTCTTCCGCCACTTCTTTCTTCTCTTTGCCTGGCTACTGAAACAGAAAGTGCACGACCCTGTATCTCTTTACCATTCAGGCCATTTAATGCAGCATTACCATCTTCTTCAGAAGGCATTTCTACAAAGGCAAAACCACGGGAACGATTGGTTTCCCTGTCCATAATAATTTTAGCAGAATCAACACTGCCATACTTTGAAAATAAATCTTTAAGGTCTTCTTCACTCGTGTGAAAACTTAAATTCGAAACATACATGTTCATAAAAAACATTTTTTTAATTAATAATACTTGAAGGAAGTAGAAACAAAAGTGAGAGAAGAATAAAATTTACTTTAGCAAGTAAAAAATAAGATCGTCTTAAGTTATGCTTTTACAGCTCAATTGAAGCGAAGATAACCTTTTAAACGAAACGAGAACGATAAAGTTTATTATTCTTATCTTCTGCAAGCAGGCAACACTATTAATCTTCTATAATCAATAGAGAAAGGCTCTTATGTTAAACTTTTTAATTAATTGATTTCAAGAATAATATTATAAGATGAATGACCAGAATAGAGCTACCTTACATGCAAGCAATTATTTTGGTTGCAACTAAACTGAACCATGCAAAACATTTTTGATATTATCAGGACGAATAAATATTTAGAAAGCCTGATGAAGTGTGTAAAGGCGGCAGGCGTAGAGAGCAAACTAAACAGACCGGGATTCTTTTATACGATATTCGCACCATCTGAAGTTGCTTTTGGTAATCTACATGAAGTTGAACTGGAGAGCTGGCTAAAAGCTGAAAATAAAATCAAACTTTTAAACATCTTATATAATCATATCTTAGAAGGTGAACTCAGCATTGAAAACCTTCTTATGCGAAGAAAATTCAGGACAATCAACGGTAAAATATTACAAATCGACAAATTTGATAATGGGGCTAGCATAAATAATGTTTTGCTAAAAGAACCGGTTGAAAAAGCCTCGAATGGTGTTGTTTACCTCGTAGATAAAATTTTTATATCTTGATTAAAGATTACAGGCATAAACTGTTGTTCGCGAAGTGATAATTGTTGAATGCATCAATGCAGGTAACAACAGATGCTTGTGACCATAACATTAATGAGGACAAACGGATTTAGGTTTTATATTTATTAAAAACTATTTGATTTACACACCATGGTTATTATAAGAAGTCATGAAGAATTTGAATCCTATTTAAATAAAGAACTGGGTGTTTCTTCATGGCATACAATTACGCAGGAACAGATTAATAATTTTGCTAACGCTACGCTTGATCATCAATGGATACATACAGATCCTGAAAGAGCCAGAAAATGCAGTCCTTTTAAAGCAACAATTGCACATGGGTATCTTGTACTTTCCCTTCTTCCGTTTTTTTGGAAAAAAATAGTAGATGTTCAAAATATTTTGATGGAAGTAAATTACGGGCTCGAACAGTTAAAGTTTGCACAGGCGGTGGTGGTAGATAGCGAGGTGCGGTGTAGAGTTACGCTAAGATCTATTATTAATCTGCGAAATATTACTAAAGCAACTCTTTTTATTCAACTAGAAATTAAAGACGAGATAAAACCCGCATTCACAGGAAATGTTTTGTTTCTGTACCATTTTATTAATGACATGGTATCAACAATTCCATCAACCGGTAATGGGTGTCCTCAATAAACTAAGGGTATCTTCATCATTACCTTTCTTGCGAATGACGATAAAGTCTAATGCTGTATATCAAGATTTCTTCTAATCAGCTCGCCGGAACCAAAACCCAAACCGCGCAGGCTCGCCTTTGCCTGCTTATGTGTTATATTTCTCCGGTTTCATTTCATGCTTTTCTTTAGATAAAAGAAGCATCCAAGAATTTTCCATCAGCCGCACTTTTTATAGTTATAAAATTGGTTATTAATCAAACTTAAATTGAGAGTTGAATTTGCATGACTTGTTAACTTAAGTGCTTTGTGTAAATTCCGTGAGCGATCGGTCAATTAAGGTTAGGTACACGATTCGCGCATAAAAGTCGCACGTAAAATGAGATAAAACCGTGTAAACTAAAGGAAGTGGTAAAGATAAAAAAAGCCCGTCCTACTTGCGTTTCACGAGCTTTCTTTAATTAATTGAAGATAAAAAACTGTTTCCAGCGGTGAGGGAGGGAATAACATCAACCTCTTTACTAATAGCACGACGAAATACAGGCAGGCAAACGTTTTCGGGTGCGCCAGCATCTGAATAGAAAGAAATGCCTTTGAAACTGAAAACGAAACTTAAATCATACCCTCTTCCGTTCAACCTGTAATTACGTATGCTTGCCCTATAACTTTTATAATAATAATTTTTATTTCATATTTGTCCCACAATTATGGTCTAAATGACAAATATTTTTTATAGTTCATTTTCAATGCAGCTTATACACATTTTAAAGTGTTTTACCGGAAAGCCAGATAATGAAGTATAGCATTTAAACCGTATTAAACGATTGAAAATATTAAAAGCCAAGTGTTGTATTGCAGATGAGCCTTCCTCCGGCAGATAAGAACCAGGAAAAAATATCACTAAACGATTTAAGAGGTGACGACAAAGTATTTGAATCATTTTTCAAAGAAAATTTTGTTCCGCTTTGTTCGTATTGCCAATTCAAATTTGGTTTCGACCTTGACCTTGCTAAAGAAACCGTACATACAGCTTTTATTAAATTATGGGAAATAAGAAGCACGCTGAACAATGAAGTGCCGGTAAAAACATACCTGCAAAAAATGGTTACCAATAAAGCGCTGGACATTTTAAGGCATGAAAAGGTAAAGACGGGCTATATAAAATTAACCGGAGGCAAGGAAGAAGAAATAGCCTCGGCAAACAGCTTTGAAAGCATTGATTTTAAAGAGCTGCTGCAACAGATAAATTCAGCTATTGAAGACATGCCGGAACAAATGCGCACAGTTTTCGGGCTCAGCCGTTTTGAAGGTTTAAAGTACAGCGAAATTGCAGCCAGGCTGAACATTTCACCCAAAACCGTTGAAACGCAAATGGGCCGGGCGCTTGCCAAACTCAGACAGCGGTTATCGGGCTATTTAACCACATGCATCATCATAATCCTGTTCATTTTATGGGGGATATAAAAAAAATTTTTTGTGGTTGTAAGGGTAAACTTTCAGTCAATCGTTTAAATAACAGATGAATGGAGAACAGCAATCAATACGATGAATTACTCGTAAGGTATTTAACAGGCGATTTAAATGATGAAGAGAAAGCTCATGTAGAAAACTGGCTTGCTGCTGCGCCTAACAGGAAATATTTTGACGAGCTTAAAGCTATATGGAACCTGGCTCAGTTAAACCATTCATCCAAACATATTGACATCGGTAAGGAATGGCTGCATTTTCAACAAACGATTGGCGCTGCATCAGCAGAAACCATAACGGAACAAAGCAACATAAAAGATGATGATGTTGATCCCGTATTACAAATACAGCCACGGCATGGAATATTATACAGGTTATCTGTTGCAGCAGCCGTTGCGGCAGCCGTGATACTGATAGCTGGGTTGGGATGGAAGTTCTTTTACTCAAATAAAAAAGAGGTGCAGGTTGCACAGCAAATCAAAAGCGATACCAGCCGGGTATTTATAATGCATCATGCGTCAAATATTTCCGGCAAAGACAAAAAGATATACATGTCGGATAGCTCTTTGATTATTCTGGCTGACAGGAGCGAAATAACGTATGCAGAGCCTTTTTCTCAAAAGCGTGATATTGACCTGACAGGAAAGGCATTCTTTAAAGTGGCGAAAGGAAGACCTGTTCCCTTTATGGTTACCAGCAGGGATATTGCTACAACAGCTATCGGGACCGAATTTACAGTAACAGCTTTTAAAAATGATGACCAGTTAAGTGTGCGGTTACATGAAGGGAAAGTTGTTGTTAAGCCTGCAGATAAGACAGATCCGAAAATGAAAGAAGCGGTATATCTCTTGCCCGGCCAGGAACTTCTGTATAGTTATAAAACGGGCGTTACAGTAAGAGCTTTCAGAACGAAGCCAGTTGCACAGTCATCCGATAAAGTTAGTGAGCCGGCTGAAGATTCGCCGGATATACCGGATAATATAAAGGGTTCCTGGTATATGTTCAATAACCAGTCGCTGGAAGAGGTATTCATATCGCTGTCGGCCTTGTATAATGTGAAAATATTGTATAACAAAAAGGATATAGCAAAGATCTATTTCACCGGTAAATATGATAAAGCAGAATCTCTGGAAACTATACTTAACCGTATAGGCACTATAAATAAACTAACGGTTACTAAGAATGACACTGCTTTTATAATTAGTAAATAAATCCATTTTTTAAAAAATGCATTCGGAAGAATGCACCGGCAAAATTGCCTGTAACCAGGCAGCATAAATTGTATTGTCCATATAAAACATAAACCAAAAGCCGTATGATTTGTAAGCTACCATTAACCAGGGCTTTTATTACAGCCTTTTTATTTTTCACACAAATGATCATTTGCCCTTTCTCTCATGCACAGGAGGGCTTTACCGATGTTAAAGGAATAGTACATGACGAAAACGGTCAACCGGTAGTGGGCGCTTCTGTGGTTATCCATAACAGCAAAACCAATTTTGCATCAGGTACCACTTCAGACACATCCGGCCTTTTTATAGCCCGCCTCCCGGCAGGAGGCCCCTACACTTTCATCGTTAAAAGCGTTGGGTACGCGGATGCAACATTATCGGGTTACAATTTAAAAGCCGGTACTACTTTCAGCCTGGATGTTTCATTAAAATCTTCATCCAATACATTAGACCAGATCGTAGTGATCGGTTATGGAACAGTCCGTAAAAAAGACCTTACAGGTTCGGTTTCCTCAATCGGTTCAAATGAAATAAAGTCAGAACCTATCAACTCGTTCAACCAGGCATTACAAGGAAAAGTTTCCGGTGTTCAGATCACTCAGGCCTCTAATGCACCCGGAGGAGGCATTACAATAAGGGTGAGGGGCGGAAACTCCATCTCTGCAAGTAACGACCCGCTGTACGTAGTTGACGGGTTTCCTATTTCTACTCCGGCCGCAGCTAGCGGCGCAAGCGGAAGTGGCGCCAATTATGCAAACCCTTTATCAACCATTAATCCTAGTGATATCGAATCGATCGAGGTTTTAAAAGATGCTTCGGCCACCGCCATTTACGGTTCCAGGGGTGCAAACGGCGTTGTCTTGGTTACTACAAAACGCGGAAAGTTAGGACAACCAAATATTGAGTTTGAAACCTACGTTGGGCAACAACAGGTAGTAAAACAGTTAGAACTAGGTAACGCCATGGATCATTTAAATTTAAAGAATGAGCAATTAACGAACCTTGGCTATCCAATACGTTTTGGAAACCCTACGGGTGCTTATCCTCAGCCCGTATCTTCCTATGGCGAAGGCACAGACTGGCAAAAACAAATTTTCAGAACCGCCCCAATGCAGAATTACCAGTTATCCGTCAATGGAGGTTCTGATAAAATAAAATATATGGTTAGCGGTAATTATTTGAACCAGGACGGGATCATAATTGCTAACAACTTTAAGCGTTATTCGTCAAGATTAAATATAGACGCCACCTTGAGTGATCGTATCAGGATTGGAACTAGTTTTACAGTAGCACGTACTGAAAATAATGGTGTTTCTGAGAATTTGGTTGCAGGGCCAATTTATGAGGCATTGGTCATTTCTCCGGCTAGCCCTGTATACGCAGCGGATGGCAGCTATCAATTACTTAACCTGGGCCCGGGAACAGGCTTTGCTAATGCACCAAACCCTGTTGCTGTGCAGAAAACCTCTACCAACCAACTTACAACGGACCGGGTTTTAGGTACCCTGTTTGCTGATGTAAATATCATTGATGGCTTAAAAGCCCATATTAGTTTTGGTGCGGATATTCAAAATTCTTACAGAAATGTATTTTTTACACCAGAAACACTTGCAGGTAGCGACCGAAATGGCTATGGAAGTAACGGGACCTCTGAAAACCTCAATATCTTAAATGAAAACACACTGACCTATTCAAAAAGGATCAATGAGGATCATTCGTTTGATGTTCTTGCAGGTATAACCTTTCAAAGCAACAGACTGCAAACAACTTATCAGGAAGCGGAGAATTTCCCTAATTTTATTTTAGGTGCAAATAACCTTTCTGCCGCTAGTACACTCATCACTACCAACAGCGGATTGCAAAAATGGGGGCTGAACTCTTACCTGGCCAGGATCAATTACCGCTTTAAAGGACGGTACCTTCTAACACTAAGTGCCCGGGAGGACGGTTCATCGCGTTTTGGTGCCAATAACAAATATGGTTTCTTCCCCTCAGGCGCATTTGCCTGGCGCGTATCAGATGAAAATTTCCTGAGAAATAGTCGCGTAATCAGTGATCTTAAATTTAGAGTGAGTTATGGTTTAACAGGTAACGATGCCATCGGTTTATATAATTCCCTGTCTCAATACTCTATCGGAAGAACAGTTTTTAACGATGCCGAGGTCTTGATGAATCAGATATCGCGTATAGAGAATCCAGATCTCAAATGGGAGAAAACCGCTCAATTAGATATTGGATTTGATGCCGGGTTCTTTAAAAACAAATTAAATATTGTAGGTGATTATTATGTGAAAAAGACAAGTGGTTTATTGTTATATGTTGACCTGCCTGCAACCACAGGAGCAACCAGTGTTCTCCGTAACATAGGAAGTGTACAAAACAGAGGTTTCGAACTGGCGATTTCATCAGTTAATATCGATAAAGGTTCGAATGGGTTCAAGTGGGCTACCACCGGTAACGTCTCATACAATGAAAATAAGGTTACAGCGCTTGCCAATGGCGTAGATCATTATTTTTCCGGATTAACGATTATACAGGTAGGTAAACCATTAGGTTCATTTTACGGCAATGTGTTTGATGGCATTTGGCAATCAACCCAGGAAATTGCAGATGCAGGTGCTTTGGCACAAGCTGGTAGTTTGCCTGGAGCTTACCGCTGGAAAGATGTAAATGGTGATAAGATTTATGATGAATCAACCGATCGCCAGGTATTGGGCAACGGACTTCCTAAATATATTTTTGGCCTGACAAACAACTTTTCATATAAGGGATTTGACTTTTCATTTTTCTTACAGGGTGTTCAAGGTAATAAGATTTACAACACTTTCACTACGCTTATCGACGCTCAATACAATCACCTCAAATCTTATTATGCTAATCACTGGACAGCTACAAATCCAAGCAATACGGCTGGTGGTATACGCCAGTGGGTACTGCCTGCAGTAACAGATTATGCAATTGAAGACGGTTCATTTGTACGCCTGAAAAATGTCACATTGGGTTACCAGTTGCCGGCATTCACAAAAGTCATCAAGAGGGCCCGCATTTACATCAGTGCACAAAATCTGTTGACTTTAAGTAAATACACCGGTTATGACCCGGAGGTGAATGGTGATTTTAACAGTAATACTACTTACGGACGCGACAATTTCAACTATCCGCCAGCAAGAATATATATGCTTGGTTTGTCTATGACATTTTAAATTTTGGATCAAAATGAAACTTCAATATATGAAACTCAATAACATTTCGCCAGTTAAACTGAGAACATTACTATGCTGTTTTTTTGCAATGATTTTAATCATTCTGGGGAGTTGTAAAAAAAATCTTAACGAGGTTCCCTATTCTTTTTTGGGTGAGGAAAATTCTTTCAAAACGGCAAATGATGCAACGGTTGCAATAAATGCTGTGTATGACAGGCTGCGAACAATTTATGGTATGACCATGATCAACATGGCTGATCTAAATTCGGAGGAACTCAATGTCGAAGCTACTGTTGGTGCCACTGTTTTGGATTTCAAAGAGAATACTTACTCGGCTGCCAATCCTATTTTTGATGCCTTTTATACAAATTGCTATTTGTTAATTGACAGGGCAAACCGTGTACTCCAAAACATTCCAGGCATTACTATGGATGCTACAGCAAAAGCTCAAATTCTTGGAGAAGCCAGGTTTTTGCGGGCACTTACTTATTTTGACCTGGTGCAAGCCTTCGGTGATGTACCATTGGTTCTTACACCTACTTCGGATGTTGTAAATGTCAATATAGAACGCACGCCAGCTGACGAAGTTTACACTCAAATTATTAATGATCTGAAAGATGCAGATGCTGCAAACCTTCCGGCAAAGTATACATCTTCCGGAACCGTAGGACGGGCAACAAGTGGTGCCGTTAAATCGATTTTAGCAAAGGTTTATCTTACCCATAAGGACTATACGAATGCCGCGCTTTATGCCAGGCAGGTGATCGACTCAAAAACCTATAGCCTTTTTCCAGATTATAAAGATATTTTTCCACCCGAGAACAAGAATGGCCAGGAACATATTTTTTCAGCGCAATACAGTTGTGTTAAAACTACTTACGGTAGCTCGATGGCAGAAAATTTTTCAATCTATTTTTCATACCCTATCAATCAGGGCGGCGGAGTGTTCAATGCAGACACGTTGTATGTAAATTCCTACCTTCCCGGTGACTATCGTAAGCAAGTTACAATTATCACTCAAAAGGTGAATCCATCGAATAACCAATTAGTTTTCGCACGTAATGGCCCTTGCATTGATAAATACTGGGACCCGTCTCCTTGCGCGGAATTCGGCGCACGCAATAATTTTATGATCATACGTTACGCAGATGTACTGCTTATGTATGCGGAAGCAGAAAATGAACTTAACGGCCCAACCGCTGATGCTTATGATGCTATCAATCAAGTGAGAACCCGGGCCAGAAATGGTAATTCTTCCGCTAATCCGCAAAATCTGGCTGGTTTATCCCAGTCTCAGTTCAGGGATGCTGTTTTACAGGAACGGGGTTGGGAGCTATGTTATGAAGGCCATCGCCGCTGGGATTTATTGCGCACCGGCAAATACATCAGTACGCTTCAAGCGGCAGGGATGCCGGTTTCGCAAACAAACCTGCTTTATCCTATTCCACAGCACCAGAGAGATGTAAATCCTGCACTTACACAAAACCCAGGTTACTAAGGCTATAAAGAACAAAAGAAAGGGTGCCGGCACCCTTTCTTTATCAATTCCCGAAATTAGACTGGATGCTGAAATACAGTTTGGCTGATAAGCTAAAATTAAAGAAATGAAGAAGATATATATAATTGCTACAATAATAATGCTCTATGCCTTTGGGTCAAATGCTGCCGTTAAACCCACTGTCGTAATTTATGGTGGAACGCCTGCTGGAATCTCGGCAGCCGTGGCGGCGGCCAGGCATGGTGCTAAAGTTATTTTGATTGAGCAGACCCGGCATGTGGGTGGCATGAACACAAGTGGAATCGGAACCGCGGAAACTGAACATTTGATTGAGGAAACTATCTCTGGAATTCCGCTGGAAATCTATTCCCGGATTGGCAAAGCGTATGAAATGAATAAACCCGCCTTTTACTTTGAATCGCATGTTGTTGAAAAAATATTTGTTGACCTGCTGGCGGAACAAAATGTGTCTGTTATCTACGAGGCCTTTGTTAACAGCGTAAATAAAACACATAACGCCATCACAAGTATAACGCTAACCAATGGGAAAACCATAAGCGGCAATGTTTTTATCGACGCAACTTATGAGGGCGATTTAATGGCACGGGCAGGTGTATCATATACCTATGGACGGGAAAGCAAAACGCAGTATAATGAAT
>JAEWBD010000173.1 GCA_023391315.1 Bacteroidota bacterium
TTTGCTTCTTTCTTAAATGGGCCTGAAGCATTTGCCAATTTCAGGCGCAGTGGTTACCCGGCCCTGGCACCTAATCCTTACGGGCAGCCAAACAATCCCGACGTGCCAAACGGTACGTTTATCAGGAGAATTGGTTACCCCACTTCGGAATTGTCAGTTAATACGGATAATGTAAATGCAGCCATAGCTATTATGGGCCCTGATAAACTTAGCACCCGGCTCTGGTGGGATAAATAAAATAAGAAAGCCGGCTGCGTCTTAAACAGTTATAATGTATGCAGCCGGTTAGCTGGCTGATATCGAAATAAAAAATGTTAAACAGCTTTTGAAAAAGAAAGCTGCAAACATCTTTGCAGTATAAAAGTTTTTTATGGAAAAGTTCAGGAGCTCAGGCTGGTTTGGAAAGAAAGATAAGGATGGAATTATTTACAGAAGCTGGATGAAGAACGAGGGTATGCCACCCGATATGTTTGATGGCAGGCCGGTAATTGGCATTTGCAATACGTTCAGTGAATTCACACCGTGTAATGCACATTTCAGAACACACGCAGAATCGGTTAAACGCGGTGTGCTGGAAGCTGGTGGTTTTCCACTGGAATTTCCTATAATGAGTTTGGGCGAAACCCTGCTGAAACCAACTGCCATGCTTTTCCGCAATCTCGCAAGCATGGATGCAGAAGAATCTATTCGCGGCAATCCTATCGACGGCGTGGTGCTGCTTACCGGCTGCGATAAAACCACGCCTTCCACGGTAATGGGTGCCGCAAGTGTTGGCCTGCCTACAATTGTTGTTCCCGGCGGTCCTATGTTGAATGGGAAATACAAAGGCACAGATATAGGTTCCGGCACACATGTGTGGAAGTTTGACGAAGACATGAAAACAGGCCGGATGACGGTGGAGGATTGCGAATTTGCTGAAAGCTGCATGAGCCGCAGCATTGGCCATTGCATGACGATGGGTACCGCTTCCACCATGGCCTGCATGGTAGAAGCACTAGGTTTAACGCTTTCCGGTGCAGCTGCTATTCCTGCGGCTGATTCGAGAAAAAAAGTAATGGCGCAGTTAAGCGGCAGAAGAATTGTTGATATGGTAAAAGAAAACCTTACCATTGATAAAATACTTATAAAAGAGGCTTTTGAAAATGCCATAAAAGTGAATGCGGCAGTAGGCGGCTCGTCTAACTTTTTAATTCATTTAATGGCTATTGCCGGAAGGGTTGGGATAGATCTGAAGCTGGAAGATTTTGACAGGCTGGGCAGCGAAATACCCCTGCTTTTAAACCTTATGCCTTCAGGAAAATATTTAATGGAAGATTTTTATTATGCCGGCGGCCTGCCTGTTATTTTGAATGAATTAAAAGACCACCTGCATAAAAATATAATAACCGTAACGGGCAAGAATCATCATGAAAACGTAACGGGCAAATGTGATTGCTACAATGCTGATGTAATTGCTTCTATTGCTAAACCTTTTATTGAACATGCCGGTTGCGTAGTGGTAAAAGGCAACCTTGCAGAAAACGGCGCCGTAATAAAACCGTCGGCAGCAACGCCTGCTTTAATGAAGCACCGGGGCCGCGCCGTTGTATTTGAAAGCATTGAAGATTATCATGCAAGAATTGATGATGAAAACCTCGATATTGACGCAAACTGCGTAATGGTTTTAAAATATGTGGGCCCGGTAGGTTATCCCGGCATGCCGGAAGTTGGCAATATGGCTTTACCCAAAAAAATATTGCAGCAGGGCATAACAGACATGGTGCGCATTTCAGATGGAAGGATGAGTGGCACCGCCTATGGAACTGCAGTCTTGCATGTTTCGCCCGAATCCGCCATTGGTGGTAATCTTGCACTCGTTCAAAACGGCGATATAATTGAATTGGATGTGGCACAAAGAAGGCTTCACCTGGATGTGAGCGATGATGAACTGGCTGAAAGAAGGAAGAATTGGAAGAAGCCTGCACCCGCTGCAACAAGAGGCTATGTTAATTTATATATCAACCACGTTCAACAAGCTGATAAAGGCGCCGATCTTGACTTTTTAGTTGGCAATTCCGGTTCGCAGGTAACAAGAGATTCGCATTAAAAACCCTTTGGCCTGTTATAGATAATCAGTTGTTTTTAAATTTTCCATCCGGCTTGCCGGATGGAAATTACATCAGCTTTATAAAATTGCAATTATCTGTGCAGCAAATGCCGCAGTCTTTCATCAACATAACTTCTTTCTTTTTCTTCAAATATTAATAAGCAATTAAGCGCTGTTATGTATTTTCATTGTGCTTAAACTTATTTGTGCATGAGGAGTTATAACCCGAAAGAATGGTGGAAGATCGTATTGGATTTTCATAAGTCTGATACACTGCGCAAGCTTTTGCCCGTTTTAATTGCCGTAGGTGTTTATGCTTTCTGCATAGCTTTTATTGAAAAGCATTATGTGGATAGTGAACATAAAACCTTGATAAAGGGCCTGTCGATCATACATACCCTGCTGGGTTTTGTAATTTCTCTTTTACTGGTATTTAGAACCAATACAGCTTATGACCGCTGGTGGGAAGGACGTAAGCTTTGGGGAAGCCTCGTAAACAACAGCCGCAACCTCTCCATTAAATTAAACAGCCTGCTGGAAGCTGATGACAAAAATTCAAAGTCATTTTTCGCAGCGCTTATTTCAAGGTTTGCATTTGAGTTAAAAAAACACCTGCAAAGTGCAGATGCCCGTTATGCATTGGACCAGTTTGAACACCCGGAAATTCCTGATTTTGACCGTTTCAGGCACGTGCCTGAGCAGGTAGTTGGTACTATGATAGAGAGACTGATGCAGATGCAAAGACAAGGTCGGATTTCAGCAGAGCAAATGTTGTTTATAAATCCTGAGCTGACATCGTTCATGGATATTTGCGGCGGCTGTGAACGTATCAGGAATACACCGATCCCTTTCTCTTACAGCAGCTTTATAAAAAAATTTATTTTGTTTTATACTCTCGCATTGCCCATTGGTTATTCATTGTCGCTTGGCTATTTAATTATACCCGTTGTAGTTTTTGTGTTTTATGCGCTTGCCAGCCTGGAATTGATTGCTGAGGAAGTTGAAGAGCCTTTCGGCAGTGATGAGAATGATCTTCCAATGGATAAGCTTGTTGAAACCATAAATAAAAACGTAACCGCTATCCTGTCTTAATAAAGCTTATTGCATTATTGTTTTTTAAAAGGAAAGCCGCAGGCTTTGCATTGCACGATAGCAGTTTCAGAATAACTTCATCATGCACTGTTTATCATATTAATGAACACTTGAAAAATGTTTACTATTTTTATTGCAACCAAAACAATTTCGTGCCATGTATTGCAGAATACTGCTTTCTGTTTTATTAATATGCTTATTACATTTTAATGGCCTTGCGCAAACAAAAAAAATAAATGCGCTTAAACAAAAGGTTGACGTTGCTACTTCAAATGATGAAAAGCTTGCAGCTATTATTGCTTATTGTGAAGACTATGGAAATATTGCACAGGACAGTCTTGAAAAGTATGCTTATATAGCGCTTGACCTTGCCGCTGCTTCTAAAAACGAAAGGCTGAAAACGCTTGCGCAGCTTACGCTTGCACAAGATTATATGCAGTGGGGATGGACAGATAGTGTGCACGCTGTTGTGGCGCAGGAATTACCAAAAAATAAAGTAACTGATAATGACCGGCGCGACATTTATTTCAGATTAAAAAGATTAGATGCAACTGCATATGGAGCTGATGGTAAAATACAGGAATCTATTGCTATTCTATACCCGCTTTCGGCTGAAGCAGAAAAATATAATGACAGTGTGCAGTCATCTGCAATTGCGAATATTATTGGTTTTGCGGCAGCATACCGCAATGAAATGAAAGAAGCGCTTAAATGGAACAATAGAGCATTATTGTATGCATCAGGAACAAAGCATAGCAACCTCGGTTCAATATATATAAGCAGGGCGCAGATAATGTACAAAGAAGATAAGATTGATTCCGCCTTATATTATCTGCAAAAAGGAATTGACCTGTGCAGGCAGGTGGAAATGTACGACAGGCTGGCCAGCGCATATCGTTTTCAATCTGCAGTATATGTAAACATGAAGAAGTTAAATGATGCCGAAATAGCATTGCGCAATATGCAGGAAATGCGTAATAAAATTGAAGCGAATCCTGATGCTATTATAGAAGATAATTTGCAGATAGCAGACTTTTATGCCAGTACGGGCCGTTTAAAAAAAGCCATTGCCTTTTGCTGGAGCAAGCTTGAAACGGGCGACCTGCAAAGAAAGCCGGGCGATTCATCCAAAACCTTCAATAACGATCCTTCTGTACGCCTGCCCTTTTATCTGGCACTTGCCCGCTATTTAAAAGAAGATAAGGATTATAGTGAATATCAGCAAGTGCTTGAAGAAATCATTGTATTAAAAGACACGGTATATGAAAGAAACAAAGCTGAAGCTATTGCTGAAATACGCACTAAGTATGATGTTACCCAAAAAGAAAACACGATTGTGGTGCAGCAGTTAAAACTGGCAAGAAGAAATTATTTATTGTTTGGTTCAATCGCTTTTATTGTTTTAGCAGGCATAATAGCATGGCTTTGGTACCGCAATCAAAATATAAAACAAAAAGTGCGGATGCACCAGGCAATTGAAGAAGAGAAAAGAAAGGCAGCGCAATCTATTCTTAATGCGGAAGAAAAAGAGCGCAAACGCATTGCTGCTGATCTTCACGATAATATTGGCGCTTATGCCACAGCTATCTCCGCCGATGTTGAAACTATTTCAGCAAAAGGCATTGAGGCAGGAAGCCGCCAGCTTGCAAACCTGCAATTACATTCAAAAGAAATCATTCATTCCCTGCGCGATACCATATGGGTATTGAATAAAGAAAATATAACCATTACAGGCATAAGCGACCGTGTAAAAAATTATGTGAACAAATTAAAACCAAGCTATAGCCATATAAACATTGCTGTTGAAGAAAATATAGTAAACGATATTCGCGTCGGTTCGCAAAAAGCGCTGAATATTTTTCGTATTGTGCAGGAAGCTATCCACAATGCTTTAAAGCACAGCCACGCAAAAAATATTATTGTTGAAATAAAAACCGGCGATGTTATTTCCATTATAATTAAAGACGATGGAACGGGCATTACTAGCACTGCCGATAGCGCTGGGCATGGTTTAAGAAACATGAAAATAAGGGCTGAAGATGCGGGCATTCATTTCAATATAGAATCTGCAGAAGGCAGTGGCACCAATATTTTTTTAGAAACTGCCTGAATTATAAAATTCAACGCTACTATAAATTAAGTATTGTGTTTTTTAAACGTATAAAGAATTTTGCATAGAATTATATTCCTCTTTAAAAGCCTTGTATGAATCCGTTAAGAATTGGAATAACAGACGATAAAGCCATTAACCGCAGCAATATAACCGATAAGCTGAAACAATTTAATGATCTTAAAGTTTGCTTTACTGCAGTTAACGGGAATGATTGTCTGGAGCAGTTGAAAGGCCTCCCCGTTGAAAAGATGCCACATTTGATATTTATGGATATTGAAATGCCCGAAATGGATGGCATACAAACCATAAGCATTGCACGCTCTCTTTACCCGGATATATTTTTTATTGTGCTTACTATTTTTGATGATGATGATAAAATTTTTGAAGCCATAAAAGCCGGCGCACACGGTTATTTATTGAAAGATGAAGATGCAAAAGGATTGTATAATGCTGTTATAACGGTAACCCAAAACGGGGGTGCGGCCATAAACCCGGCCATTGCACGAAAAACACTGCAATTGCTCAGCCAGGCATCTGTATCGCTGCGGGAACAGAAGCCTGCTGGCAGCGATATATCATCTTTATTATCTGAAAGAGAGAAAGAAATTCTGCAGCACACTGTGAGAGGATATGATGCAAAACGCATAGCAGAAATAACGGGTATAAGCGTGCTTACGGTAAGAAAACATGTGGGTAATATTTATCAAAAGCTGCATGTAAACAGTAAAGCGCAGGCTATGCGCATTGCTTATGATAAAGGGTTGATATGATTACTTTTCATTTAAAAATTATTGCCCGGTTTAATGCTTAAAGTCGAGAATATTCAGTTGCCGGGTACAAAAACTGAATTCATTTTTATCATTGCTTGAAATAATAACCAGCCTTCCATTGCTATAATTCTCAATCCATCTGTAATACAAGGCGAAGCCTGCTGCATCAAGATTGGTGCACGGCTCATCAAGCAATATAACAGGCACATCAGAAAAAAATGCCTGCGCCAGTTTTAGCCTTTGTTTCATACCACTGCTAAAAAAACGGATCTGTTTATTAGCTGCCTGCGCTAAATCAGCTTCTTCTAAGATAGTTTCAACAGGAAGATTTTGTATAAATTTTTTGAAGTTGCTGTGAAAAAGCAGGAATTCTTTTGCCGTCATTTCCTCGATCAGTTCAAGATAAGGTGCTGCAATAGAAATATAGGCATTTGCTTCTTCAGGTTGCATATTCTTATTGTCCGGCTGCCACTCTATGCTGCCTTCATTTAAGGTAGATGCACCGGCAATGGCCTGCAGCAATGTGCTTTTACCACTGCCGTTAGGGCCGGTTATTGCGTATTGCACACCGGGCAAAAATTCATAACTAAGATTGCGAAAAATCCACTCACGGCTAAAGCGTTTGCCGGCATTTGTAAGCTGTATTTTCATTTGATTGCTAACAAAGATAAGAGAGTGGCGGCTGGCTACTGTTCGTCGTCTGTATCGGGCTTGGAAAATCTTTTTATAATGCCTCTTTCGCTTTCGCGGATGAAACCAACAATTTCGTCGCGTTCATCGCTGGCCGGCATTTCTTCTTCTATATACTCCAGTGCTTTGGTTGTATTAAGGCCTTTATTGTAAATAATGCGGTAGATATCGAGGATGGCGTTTATCTTATCTAATGAAAACCCTCTTCTTTTTAAACCCACGCTGTTAACGCCGCCGTAACTTAAGGGATTTCTTATTGCTTTAATGTAAGGCGGAACGTCTTTTCTTACAAGGCTGCCACCTGCAATAAATGCATGCTGGCCAATTTTTACAAACTGATGAATGGCTGTAAAACCTGCTACCCACGCATAATCACCCATAACCACGTGGCCAGCCATTTGGCTGTTATTGCTCATAATGCAGTGATCACCAACTATACAGTCATGTGCAATATGGCTGTACGCCATAATGAGGCAATTTTTGCCAACTGATGTTTTCCAGCGGTAACTGGTACCGCGGTGTATGGTTACAAATTCTCTTATAGTAGTGTTATCACCAATTTCAACGTAGGTATCTTCATCCCTGTATTTTAAATCCTGCGGAACAGCACCCAGTACGGCACCCGGGAAAATGCGGCAGTTCTTGCCGATTTTAACGCCTTCCATAATGGTAACGTTGCTGCCTATCCAGGTACCCGCGCCAATTTCCACATTTTGGTGAATGACGGTAAAGGGGTCAACCTTTGCATTTTCAGCAAGCCTGGCGTTTGGATGAATGTACGTGTGCGGATGAATCATTTAATATTGCATTAATGAATGCAGGATTTGTTTAAAAGTAAAACGCGGCAAAGTTAGCCGTTCATATTTAATATAATGCTAAATTGGTTAATCAACTTTTACGAGCTGGGCCACTAGGTTAGCTTCTGTTGCCACCTTTCCGGCAACATAAACGGTACCTTTCATGTCGCAAATACCCCGCCTGATAGGCCCGTTTAATTCCATTTTCAGCACCATCGTATCGCCGGGAACCACTTTTTGTTTGAATTTGCAATTATCGATCTTTAAAAAATAAGTATCATATTTTCCTTCAGGCATAGAGTTAATACAAAGAATGCCACCGGTTTGAGCCAGCGCTTCAATTTGTAAAACGCCGGGCATGACAGGATTATTTGGAAAATGCCCCTGGAAAAACCACTCGTTGAAAGTAACATTTTTAATACCGATGATACGTGTATCTGTCAACTCAATAATTTTATCAACCAACAAAAACGGAAACCGGTGTGGTAATGTTTTTTCTATATAGTCAAGGCCAAACACCGCAGGCTGCGCCGCATCGTAAACAGGCACATCTTTTAAGTGTTTGTTCTTCTTTATATACTGCTTTATTTTTTTGGCAAAAGCTACATTGCTGCTATGACCCGGCCTGTTGGCAATAATATTTGCCTTTAAAGGATAGCCCACCAATGTAAGGTCGCCCACAATATCCAATAGCTTGTGCCTTGCAGGTTCATTGGGAAAACGCAGCTCCAGGTTATTAAGGTAGCCTTCGCTTTTTACTTCAATCCTGTCTTTTTTGAAAACTTTTTGAAGACGTTTTAATTCTGCATCGCCAATTACTTTATCAACAATAACAATAGCATTATTAATATCCCCGCCTTTTATAAGGTTATTATCCAGCAGCATTTCGAGTTCATGCAAAAAACAAAAAGTGCGGCAGGGCGCAATTTCGGCTTTAAAATCATGCATGTTTTTTAAACCGGCATGCTGCGTACCCAATACAGGGCTGTTAAAATCTATTAATGTAGTAATGCGGTAATTGGTTGATGGCAGCGCCGTCATTTCCACCCGCTTATCTTCATCAAAATAGTAAATATTTTCTTCAATGCTGTACCAGGCTTTTGCAGCTTCCTGCTCCAGTACGCCGGCTTCTTCAATATGTTCAATAAAGGGCTGCGAACTGCCATCCATAATGGGTACTTCAGGGCCGTTCAATTCAATCAAAACATTGTCAACACCCATACCGGTAAGCGCAGCCAGCAAATGTTCTATCGTGCTTACTTTGGCTTCGCCAATTTGCAAAGTAGTGCCACGGCTGGTGTCGGTTACAAAATCGCAATCCGCTTTTATGGCTGATGAACCCGGCAAATCTGTGCGCTGAAACTGGATGCCAAAACCCGGGTGGGCAGGATTGAGCTTCATATCAACCAAAACACCCGTATGTAAACCGGTGCCGCTGATGGTAATTGCGTTAGCTAAGGTGTGTTGTTTATCTGGATTAAAATTTACATCCATTCTTAAGTTTTTTATGCTGGATTTTTTCAATACTTATTAATCTGAATATTACCGGCGTGCAAAACTAAGCCTTCTGGTTTTGGTAATAGTTTTAAAAGGATATATGATGCTATAAAATTCAATTTAAAAATTAATTTTTTCCTGCATCTGCATTAATTGCTGAACGAGTTTTTCTAGTTCAACCAGCCTTTTTTCCATTTGCGGAAGGTTGCGGGTTAATGCCTGGCTGCGTAAAGCGCTTGTGTAATCAAAAGCGGGTGAACCAGTAACCGCAGTATTTTTTTCTTTTATTGATTTTGACACGCCACTTTGTGCATTTATTTTGGCCCCGTCGGCGATTTGGAGATGACCAACAATACCCACCTGCCCGCCGATCATGGCATTCTTTCCTATTTTGGTGCTGCCGCTAACGCCGGCCTGTGCTGCAATTACCGTATTGCAGCCTATTTCAACATTATGTGCAATTTGTATAAGGTTATCGAGCTTGGTACCTGAATGGATAATGGTGGAACCAACTGTGGCCCGGTCGATTGCTGCATTGCTGCCAATTTCAACGTTGTCTTCTATAACCACATTACCAATTTGCGGTACCTTTTTGTAACTGCCGTCATCCTGCGGGGCAAAACCAAAACCATCGCCGCCGATAACTGTTCCTGCATGTACGGTTACATTTTTTCCTATCTGGCAACCAAAATAAATTTTTACACCGGGATGAAGAATGGTGTTATCATCAATCTTTACATCGTTGCCCACATAAACACCAGGATATAATTTTACATTATTGCCAATAACAGCATTTGCGCCCACATAAGTGAAAGCGCCTACAAAAACGTCATCACCTAATTTGGCCGAATCATCTATGTAACTTGGCTGCTGAATACCGGTTAATTGCGATTTCATTAATTCCTCGTATATCTGCAATAATTTGGCGAAAGCTATATAAGCATCCGGTACGCGGATTAGCGTTGACGTAACCGGCTGTTTTAACTCGTAACTATCGTTTAATAAAACAACAGATGCCTTGGTCTTATACAGGAATTCTTCGTATTTGGGATTGGCAAAAAAAGCAAGCTGGCCTTCGCTGGCTTCTTCTATTTTGCCAAAAGAACTAACTTCGGCATTTCCGTTCCCTTCAACTTTTCCTTCTAAAAACTGGGCAATGCGTTCTGCATTGATCTTCATACATTAAATTTTATTGTTCCTGTATATGGCATCATATAAAAAATATACAGCGTCAAACTAATTGGCAAATGTAAAATTTTTTAACGGGCATAGAAAGTGTTTTGTGGATGAGGGGATCGTCAACCTGGGATATGTCTTTAACATTTCCGTTTTTTGAAAGAATGTTGATTTGTTCATCCTGCAGCCTGTAAGTTGTATTCATAGCCTCGCCTGTAAAAACAAAATACCCGGCTTCGTGTACAGATATATTCATTTTTGCGGCCATTTGTTTTCGTTTCTCTTCAATTTCATTTTCATCAAAAGCCTGCGTTTGAAGCCTGCATTTATACAGTTTGCGGTTTAATAAATTATTGCATAAAGTTGAGAGCACATTATCTGTATGGCTGCTCCATTTCTTTACGGCGAACATTACATCGTAATCATCAATCAGGCAGAATTTTTTAAGCGCTTCATCATCCATTTCATAAAAATCTTCGAAAAAATAATCAAGTGTTGAATTAAGCTTTAAACTATCATCAAAAATTTCCCTTGCACGCTCAATAATTTTTACAATCATTTTTTCTGCGGCCAAAACGGTTTTATGCAGATATACCTGCCAGTACATTTGTCTGCGCGCTACCAAAAATTTTTCTACACTATAAGTGCCTTTTTCTTCCACCATTAACTGACCATCGTGCACGGCAAGCATTTTTAAAATGCGGTCGTAGCCAATTACGCCTTCGCTTACGCCTGTAAAAAAACTGTCGCGGGTTAAATAATCCATGCGGTCCACATCTAACTGGCCGCTTATTAACTGGTGCAGAAATTGTTTAGGATATTGATTGGTAAAGATGTCAATAGCAGTAGTTAGCCTTCCGTTTAATTCATCATTTAATTTTTGCATAATGCGAAAACCTATCATTTCATGATGAACACCCGGCACGAGAATATGTTCAAGTGCATGCGAGAAAGGGCCATGACCAATGTCGTGCAGCAGTATGGCAGATTTAGCCGCTATTTCTTCTTCATAGCTAATGTCAATTCCCTTTTGCTTCAGTTCGTTTAGGGCAAGGCAGATTAAATGATAGGCGCCCAATGAATGATGCAATCTTGAATGCACAGCGCCCGGGTAAACCATTTGTGCCAGCGCCATTTGATAAATGCGGCGTAAACGCTGATACCAGGGGTGGTTAATGACATCAAAAAGCAAGGTGTCGTCAATGGTTATAAAACCATAAATGGGATCATTAATAATCTTTCTTTTTGATGATGGCATTACTGTTGAGGCTTTGTTAAATCGGCCATTAATAACATTTAGCTATGCAATAACGGAGTTTTAAAAAGATAATTTTACAAACCGCGCTTGTTTACAAAGATTGTAACATTTTGGTTGAAAACCGTAATCAAAAAAATCATAGATCATAAAATATTTATATGGCTGTAGCAACTATACTCTGGGTAGATGATGAAATAGAAAACCTTCAATCGCAAAAATTATTTTTAGAGAACAAAGGGTATGAAGTGCATACCAGAACCAATGGTTTTGATGCGGTTGATTTTGTAAAAGATAATACGCTGGATGTTGTTCTGCTGGATGAAACCATGCCTGGCATAACCGGCCTGGAAACTTTGCAGAAAATAAAAGAGGTGAAAAATATTCCGGTGGTTATGATAACAAAAAATGAGACCGAGAATTTGATGGAAGAAGCCATTGGCAGCCAGATAACGGATTATCTTATAAAACCCGTAAACCCAAACCAGGTTTTGCTTTGCCTTAAAAAGATTATTGATAATAAAAGGTTGGTTGCAGAAAAAACAACGTCAGCTTACCAGCAGCAGTTTCGTAATTTATTCATGGTGCTGAACAGTAATCCGGATTATAATGAGTGGATGGATATTTATAAAAAACTCGTTTACTGGGAACTTGAAATGGAGAAAAGCAACAGCCCTGAAATGCAGGAAGTTTTTCAAACACAAAAACAGGAAGCCAATACGGAGTTTTTTAAATTCATTAGTAAAAACTATACTAACTGGATTAATGCCAAAGGTGATGAAGCCCCTGTTATGAGCCATACTTTATTTAAACAAAAAATTCTGCCGCAGGTAAAAAAAGGTGAAACAACTTTTTTTATATTGATTGACAATCTTCGATTAGACCAGTGGAAAGCTATACAGCCTATTTTCATGGAGAGTTTCCGCATTGTGGAAGAAGACACTTTTTACAGCATTTTACCCACGGCAACACAATATAGCCGTAACGCAATTTTCTCAGGATTGCTGCCGCTTGATATAGAAAAAAATTTTCCGGGTCAATGGAAAAACGATGATGAAGAAGGCAGCAAGAATTTATGTGAAGAAGAATTTTTTAAAGCGCAGTTAAAGCGTTTAAAAAAGGATGATTTAAAATTCAGTTATACAAAGGTGCTTCATCACAACGATGGCCAGCAACTGGTGAGCAATATTCATAACTTGCTGAATAACGACCTGAATATTATCGTTTACAATTTTGTAGATATGCTTAGCCATGCAAGAACAGAGATGGAAGTTTTGAAAGAGCTGGCCGGCGACGAAACCAGTTATCGCAGTATTACAAAAAGCTGGTTTGAACACAGCCCGCTGCACCAGGCTTTAAAAAAGGTGGCGGATAAAAACATTAATTTAATTCTTGCTACTGATCATGGCAGCGTACGGGTAAACACGCCCTGCAAGGTTATAGGCGATAAACAAACCACGGCCAATCTTCGTTACAAACACGGCCGTAATTTAAATTATGAAGCGAAAGATGTACTGGCTTTCCGCGATCCGCGCCAGGCGGGCCTGCCGGTGCCTAATGTAAATTCATCTTACATTTTTGCAAGGGAGAATGCTTATTTATGTTATCCTAATAATTACAATTATTACGTGAATTATTACCGCAACACTTTTCAGCATGGCGGCGTAAGCATGGAAGAAATGTTGATTCCTTTTGTGAAGATGGTGAGCAAGTAAGGCCTCTTCCTGAATCCCTCTCCAAAGGAGAGACTTAGATCGGATCCCTGAAAAATCAGCGGCTAAAGCCCTTTCCTTTGGGAAGGGTTTGGGATGATCTTATTCATCATCCTCTTCATAATACGCATCTTCGTTGCTGTAATAAGCATTGGTCCATTCCTTCACTTTTTCATCGCTCAACAATTCAACTATATCGAATATAGGATCGGTTTTTCGCTTCCATTCCTGCACAATACCTTCAGGATATTTTTCAACATACATACAATGATCGCTCACAACCTTTACCTGCAATAGAATTAATCCATCATTTTCTTTTTCCTGAACCAGGTAAAAACAACCGGGTTCCAATAATGCATAAGAATACATAGCCTGCCCTCAGATTTTAATTACAAAATATTTGTGAACTTAATGGGATAGAGTTTAGAAAGTAAGTATGGGGTAGTAATTAAATCAAACTCACAAGCAAAATTATTGAAATAATATAAAGAACAAATAAAGGTTTTGTTGAAATTAATAAAGAGGTAATAATCAGGAGGTTAGTTTGTCTGTCTCGGTAAAGGCGGGTTGAATGTAATTATGCGTTGGCGGGCGTGTTCTCATGCGTTTGCGATAATTGCCAAACAGGCTTTTTACCTGTATGGAAAGCACGCCAAAAACGCCTTCCTTTAAGATTTTGCCGCTCATTTTGCTCACGCCAATTTTACGGTCAATGAACACAATCGGCACTTCGGTTATTTTGAAACCAAGCTTCCAGGCAGCGAATTTCATTTCAATCTGGAAGGCATAACCAATGAATTTTATTTCGTCAAAATTTATGGTTTCCAGCACTTTTCTTCTGTAACAAACAAAACCCGCCGTAGGGTCTTTTACAGGCATAAAAGTTATCATCCTGGTATATAAGGCGCCACCTTTTGAGTAGATATGCCGGTCTAAAGGCCAGTTCTCTATCTTTCCCCCGGGAACATAGCGGCTGCCTACGGCCACATCAAAGCCATCTTTTTTGCAGGCTGAATATAAACGCTCAAGGTCAGCGGGGTTATGGGAAAAATCGGCATCCATTTCAAAAATGAATTCATACCGCTTTTTAATTGCCCATTTAAAACCTTCAATATAAGCCGTGCCCAAACCAAGCTTGCCGCTGCGTTTTAAAATAAATAACTGGTTGGGATAAAAGAATTGCAGCTCTTCCACTTTAGCTGCCGTACCGTCCGGCGAATTATCGTCAATCACCAATACATGATAATTAAGCTGTAAGGAAAATATAGCTTTGAGAATAAGCGGAATATTCTCTATTTCGTTATATGTGGGTATAATAACTAATTTTTCCAAAAGGCAAAAAGGCTTAAAAAGACAGTTACCGAAAATACAATATTCTGCCCCAACAATAGAAATAAAAAGCCAAAATTGACTTAATTTATTTTTTCAGAAAAGTGCGGTTAAATATCTCTGTGAGTTTTTGTTTTGTATGAAGCGAAAAGTCTCCTTTCATCATCCAGTCGTAATACTGCGGTTCGGCTTTTAAAACATGGGCAACAGGCTTGCCTTTATGCTTCCCGAAATTGAAGGTTTCAATGCCATCAATCATGATCATCCTGCGGGCAAAATCCACACAATCATCTTCGCCAATGCAATTTAAAATTGTTTCTATGCTTAAACCAAGCTGTGGGTAACGCACCACCTGCGCATGCAGAATTTCCAGCGTAGCTTCTGCATCGGCCTCGGCGCTGTGCGCATTTTCCAGCACTTTATTGCAATAAAATTTATAGGCTGCACTTAAAGTGCGTTGCTCCATGCTATGAAATATCTTCTGTACATCCACCAGTTTTCTGCCTTCCATAGAAAATTCAAGGCCTGATCTCAGAAATTCCTCCACCAGCATGGGAATATCAAAGCGGTTGCTGTTATAACCACCCAAATCGCAGCCGGCAAGAAATTGTTTTATTTCATTCGCCACCTGTTTAAAAGTGGGCGCATCCTTAATCATTTCATCGGTAATGCCATGTACATTGCTTGATGCCTGCGGAATAGGTTTCTGCGGGTTTATCAGCTTCCTTTTCTTCTGGATGGTGCCATCAGGCATTAGCTTTACAATAGCAATTTCAATTATCTTATCCGTTGCCAGGTCAATGCCGGTAGTCTCAAGATCGATTATGGCAAGAGGGCGTAAAATCTGCAAACTCATTGGAAAATATTACTGTCGCGAAAGTAGTATTACTTATTAGAACTGGCTGCAATCTGCTTTATTTATTGAGAATATCGGAAAGATTTAGTATTTATTTTTAAAGCGCCCGGGCACGTTAAACTAATTGTAACAAACATTCACAAATAATTTTAATAAGTTAGCAGAATATTGCTTCAGGCTTTAAATTTTTAAACAATTTTCGCATTCCAATATCCGTTTAAGTAAAATCAAAATTTTGTATGCGTAAACTTTTTTTAATACTGGTAACTGCCTGCTTATGCGCAGCGCTTTTCTCTTCCTGCATTGGAAGCAGAAGCACAAACTGCCCATCGCACGATCCTAATTACTGGACGAGAAGAAGATAAACCCTTTAACACAGCGACCTGCCTATTACAATTCTCTGAACTTCGCTGGTGCCTTCATAAATCTGCGTAATTTTTGCATCGCGCATTAATCTTTCCACGTGGTATTCTTTTACATAGCCATAACCGCCATGTATTTGCACGGCTTCCGTGGCAGCCCACATGGCCGTTTCAGAAGCAAAAACTTTTGCCATGGCTGAGCTCACTCCATAATCTCTGTGATTGTCTTTATCTAAAGCCGCCTTATATAAAAGCAGGCGTGCCGCTTCCACCCGGGTAGCCATATCAGCTAATTTAAACTGAATTGCCTGGTGGTCAATAATCGCTTTGCCAAAAGCCTTTCGCTCCTTCGCGTATTGAACCGATCTTTCAAAAGCGCCGGCGGCAATACCCAGCGCCTGGGCGGCAATGCCAATGCGCCCGCCATTCAACACCTGCATGGCGAATTTAAAACCAAAACCGTCAGGGCCAATGCGGTTCTCCTTCGGCACTTTCACATCATTAAACTGGATGGAATGCGTATCGCTGCCGCGAATGCCCATTTTATTTTCTTTGGGGCCCACGGTTACGCCGGGCCAGTGTTTTTCTACGATGAAGGCATTAATACCCCTCGATTGTTTTGAGCGGTCTGTTTGCGCCATTACCAGGTACACGCTGGCGCTTGAACCGTTGGTAATCCAGTTTTTGGTGCCGTTCAGTAAATAATAATCGCCTTTATCCTCTGCGGTGGTTTGCTGCGAAGTGGCGTCGCTGCCTGCTTCGGGCTCGCTTAGGAGGAATGCGCCAATATAAATTTCACCGTCTTCTTTTCCCTGCGCCAAAGGCGTAAGGTATTGCTGTTTTTGCTCTTCTGTTCCAAATGCCTCCAGGCCCCAGCAAACAAGGCTGTTGTTCACGCTCATGCACACGGAAGTGCTGGCATCTACCTTTGAAATCTCTTCCATGGCAATCACGTAGCTCAGCGTATCCAGGCCGGCGCCGCCATATTTCTCATTCACCATCATACCCATGAAACCAAGGTCGGCCAGTTTTAAAACCTGTTCTTTGGGGAATATCATTTTTTCATCCCGCTCAATTACACCGGGCAAACATTCTGTGTTGGCAAAATCGCGGGCAGCCTGCTGAATCATTAAATGCTCTTCGGTTAAATCTAAGTTCATGGCAAGAAAATTTTTTGCGGGGCAAAAATAAGCTAACGATTGTAAGTTTTTTTGAATGCCTGCAAATAAAGATATTAAGAATTATTTGCCGTACACTTCCAGCATCTGCTTCAAATCCTGTAAAGTGTTTATTTCAGATGCGGGTTTATCTTTCCGCCAGCGCTTAATTCTCGGGAAACGCAGGGCCACGCCGCTTTTGTGCCGGTTGCTCGCCGCAATGCCTTCAAAAGCAATTTCAAAAACCAGTTCGGGTTTTACCGTTCGCACGGGGCCAAACTTCTCCAGCGAATTTCTTTTGACAAAGGCGTCCACCTGCGCAAATTCTTTATCGGTTAAGCCCGAATAGGCCTTGGTGAAGGGAATCAGCTTGTCGTCATCCCGCACCGCAAACGTATAATCGGTGTACAGTGTGCTGCGGCGGCCGCTGCCTTTCTGCGCATAAATCATCACCGCATCTATGGTGAGCGGGTCAATCTTCCATTTCCACCAATCGCCCACTTTTCTACCTACCTGGTACACCGAAGTTTTGCGCTTCAGCATAATACCTTCGGCATTTATATCGCGGCTCATTGCCCTCGTTGCCGCCAGCTCATCCCAATTGGTAAAAAGGATAACCGGCGACAGCCGCAGCACCGGCTCATTCGCTTCCGCCACAATTTTTTCCAGCACCGCCCGTCGTTCTTCCAGTGGTTTGCTGCGGAAATCTTCACCATTAAATTCCAGTAAATCGTAGGCGATGAAACCCACCGGTGATTCCGTTAACTGTTTCCGGGTAACATTCTTTCTTCCAATTCTTGTTTGCAATAAGGCGAAAGGCAACACGGTAAATTCATTGGTTGCTGCATTGGCATCCGTTAAAGTAATGATCTCGCCATCCAAAGCCACGCCTTCCGGCAATTTTTGCTGCAGCATGGCATATTCGGGAAATTTCTCCGTCATCAATTCTTCGCCGCGGCTCCAGACAAACAGTTCATTATTTCTTTTGATGATTTCGCCGCGAATGCCATCCCATTTCCATTCCGCCTGCCATTCATGCGGTTCGCCCAAAGTTTCCGGGTTTTCTTCCAAAGCATAAGCGAGATAAAAAGGATAAGGTTTGGAATAATCGGTAATGTTTGCATTTTCACTCAAAAGGTCATCAAAGCCGGTGGTAACAGGGTCCCAGTTGCCGCTGATGCGGTGCGCAATCACCGAAGGCTCCAGCTTTACCGTTTTGGCCAGCGCATTTACTATTTGTTTTTGCGAAATGCCGATGCGGAAATTGCCGGTAAGCAATTTATTAAACACAAAACGCTCATCTTTATTCATGCTGCGCCAGCAACCGGTGATAAAATCTTTTTTTACAGCTTCGCTTTCTTTTTCAAGCGAAATGAGTTTTTCGATATAGAAAGATAAAGAAGATTGGCCGGCTTCTTCAGTGGCTTCGGGCAGGAGCAAAGCGATGGTTTCTGCCATGTCGCCCACTGAACCGTAACATTCGCCAAAGAGCCAGCCGGGAATTTGCGCTATTTCCACACACCATTGCGGCAATAAGGATGAATTTACCAGCGGCCGCGGCCTGCGGCCGCTGAACAGGGCAATCACCCACACTTTATCTTTATCGTCTGCGAGGGAAAAATAGTTGATAAGCGCTTCCTGCTTCTCCAATGTTTTGGTAGAAGCGCCCAATATATTTACAAGGTTTGCAAATGCCTTCATACAGTGTTTTTATCAACCTTTTTATTAAAAATGTTCCGCGTCCTTTTCCATATTCTCCGCGTTTTACCGATTTTTTTCCGCAGAAACCGATTCTTTTCCCCAGAATATTGGAAAAACGCCCCGGAAAACTCAAAATTTCACCCAGAAAACCGGAAAAATTCCCCAGATTTTCGAAAATTCTACCCAGAAAAATGGAAAAACTCCCCAGAAAATCGATTCTTTTCCCCAGAAAACTGGTTATTTCTTCCCTATTTTCAGTCCCATTTTTCCCGATTCTTCGGTCAAACCCGCTGCATTCTCCTTCTCTTCCTCTTCTTCGCCATACTCCGTTTTTACTTCGGCGCTCCAAATGCCCTGTTCGTTTAAATAACGGCTGAAAACGGACTGATAACCATGCGTTACATACACTTTTTCGGCCTCCGTTGCCTTAATGGCCTGCAAAAGACCGCTCCAGTCGGCGTGATCGCTCAGCACAAAGGCGCTATCCACGTTTTTGCGGCGCACATTACCGCGTACCTGCATCCATCCACTGCAAACACCGATAGCGTAGGGCGAAAACTTCTTTAACCACGAAGAACCTTCGGCGCCCGGCGGCGCTATTACAATACTTTCTTTTAGTTTTTCCTTTGGCGTTTCGGGCGTTACACGCTCCGCGTTGATTTTTGGGAGTGAAACATTTGCATTTAACAATGCCTGGTGCATATTCCAGGTGGCGCCATGCATATAAATGGTTTCATCAAAATCTTCCAGCGCTTTTAGCACGCGCTGCGATTTTCCCAGGCTGTAGGCTATAATGATACTGGTTTTATTCAGGGCTTTATTGGCCAGGATCCAGTTGCGCATGTTTTCAAAAACAATATCCTGGTCTTTCCAGCAATAAATAGGCAGCCCAAAAGTGGATTCGGTAATAAAAGCGTGGCATTTTACCGGCTCAAATGCACCGCTGATGCCATCATTGGCCACTTTATAATCGCCGCTGGCCACCCACACTTCATTATTATATTCAACCCGAACCTGAGAAGAGCCGATAATATGCCCGGCAGGATGCAGGGAAACCTTTACACCGTTAATGGTTTTGCTTTTGCTCCATTCCAGCGTTTCATAATGGTTATTGCCGAGGCGGGCCTGCAGCAAAGGTTTGGTGAGCGTATGGCACAAATAATTTTTGCTGCCCCATTTGGCGTGATCGCTGTGGGCATGCGTAATGATGGCGTAATCAACCGGCTTCCAGGGATCGATATAAAAATTGCCGGCGCGGCAAAAAAGACCTTTATCGGTGAATTCAATCAGCGGCATAGTGATATGAATGTAAACAAAAATGTTACCGGGAAATGAATAAGGCAGCCGGGTTTTAAAAGTTTCTAAAACTTCTTAGCGGGTTTATTTTTATACTTGTGTATAAATTGATCGTATGCGCAACCTCTATTTTCTCTCTGCTATAGCCCTGCTGGCTGCTGCCTGTAATGAAACCAAAGCCCCTTCTGCAACAGCAACTGCGGCTGCCTTTAACCGCGACAGCATGATGCAGAATATAAAAATACTGGCCTCCGATTCTTTTGAAGGGCGCAAGCCTTTTTCGCCCGGCGAAACCAAAACGGTGGCTTTTCTGGAGCATGCTTTTAAACAACTGGGGCTGGAACCGGGCAACGGCAGCAGTTATGTGCAGGATGTGCCGATGGTGGAAATAACGCCTTATGCCGATGCGGTCATGAAGGTGCAATCGCCCAAGGGCAGTTTTGATTTGAAGAAGACAGAAGATTTTGTAGTTTCTACCGAGCGCACCGATTCTGTGATTTCATTTGATAACGACGAACTGGTATTTGCCGGTTATGGCGTGGTGGCGCCGGAATATAACTGGAACGATTATGCCGGCATTGATGTAAAGGGAAAAGTGGTGCTGGTAATGGTAAACGATCCCGGTTTTGGTGTGGATACCACTATTTTTAAGGGAAAAACGATGACGTATTATGGCCGCTGGACCTATAAATATGAGGAA
>JAEWBD010000223.1 GCA_023391315.1 Bacteroidota bacterium
ACATAACCCATGCCTATAGCCTTTCCCAGCGATGGTGATTGTGTGCCGCTGGTTACTTTACCTATCGTATTACCTCCGGCATCTTTAATTATATAATCATGGCGCGGAATACCGCGGTCTATCATTTCAAAACCGATGAGCTTTCTTTTGATGCCTTCCGCTTTTTGTTTTTCTATAATTTCTTTTGCGGTAAAAGCTGTTGTCTTATTCAGTTTTGTTATCCAGCCCAGGCCTGCTTCAAGCGGCGATGTGGTATCATCAATATCGTTGCCGTATAAACAAAACCCCATTTCCAAACGAAGCGTATCCCTTGCGCCAAGGCCGATAGGTTTTATACCTTCCGCTTTGCCCGCTTCAAAAATGGCGTTCCATATTGTATCAGCGTTGTCGTCTTTATCTTCCCTGTCTGACGACGAGGCAGGAAAATATATTTCTACGCCTCCCGCGCCTGTATATCCTGTTGCACTTATCAAAACATTATCAACGCCGGCAAATTTTCCTTTTACGAATGTGTAATATTTTAAGTTAAGGATATCAATATCGGTTAACGGCTGCAGCATTTTTGTTGCGTTAGGGCCCTGTATGGCAAGCAGGCAGGTTTTATCGCTTATGTTATGGAGTTCAACATTGTTGGAATTGTGTTGTTCAATCCAGCGCCAGTCTTTTGCAATATTGCCGGCATTTACCACCAGCATATACACATTGTTTTCTTCAATGCAATAGACCAAAAGATCATCCACTATGCCGCCTTCATTATTGGTAAAGCAACTGTATTGCGCCTTGCCATTGGTAAGCTTCGATGCATCGTTGGTGGTTACCCGCTGGATAAGTTCTAAAGCATTTTCGCCTTTCAGAATAAATTCGCCCATGTGGCTCACATCAAACACACCAGCATTATTGCGTACGGCAGCGTGTTCGTCGTTAATGCCCGTGTAACTTATCGGCATATTGTATCCTGCAAATTCAGCCATTTTAGCGCCGAGCGCAATATGCTTTTGTGTGAAAGGTGTGTGCTTCATACCCTAACCCAAAAAGGGATTTTTTAAAATGATTTAATTAATTGCGGCAAAAATAAATGAAGCCGGGGGTGAAGTGAAATAATTGTTGCGGGGGCAGAAAAGCATACTTGCACCGAATAGTGCTGCAAAGGCCGCAATATCCTTTCCTTACTTATGGCTTTGCGAAAGAAACATTGCAGGAAAGGTAGCCACATTGAAGCTTAAGTACTTAACTTTAGTGCTGCAAGCCGTTTTCTATTTCTATCACCATATACTTTTAAATAGTAATTATTCATGAAGCCGATAGTTCAGATATCGTTGGACCTTACAAATATTGATGAGGCACTGGAAACCGCCGCTATGGCTATGCGGGCCGGTGTAGATTGGCTGGAGGCCGGCACGCCTTTAATATTAGCTGAAGGATTGCATGGGGTTAAAAAATTAAGGGCGGCTTTTCCCGGTGTGCCCATTGTTGCCGATTTAAAAACAATGGACGGCGGCTACCTGGAAGCGGAAATGATGGCCAGAGCGGGTGCCACACATGTGGTGGTAATGGCAAGGGCACACGAAGAAACAATAAAATGCGTGGTAAAAGCCGGAAAGGACTTCGGCGCAAAAGTAATGGGTGATAATCTCGGTTGCGATGATATGGTGACGGCGGCCAGGTGGCTCGAAGACCTGGGTTGTGACTATATCGTTCATCATATTGGTTATGATGAACGCCGCGGTATTGCCGCACAGGGGAAAAGAATGCCAAGCCCGCTGGATCAGTTAGGCGCTGTGGTGGAAGCTGTAAATATTCCCGTACAGGCAGTAGGAGGATTATCGCTTGAACAGGCGATCGAGTGCCCCGCGTATGGCGCACCGTTAGTTGTATTAGGCGCCCCGCTTACAATTGATGCGGATGCTTTCAAAACGGCAGACGGCAATCTGGAAGAATCCTTGCGATTGATTTGTAAAAAAATTCATAGTTATGGCGAGGTAAATAAGGGAAAGGGTTTAACCATCAAATAATACACAATATAAAATTGTTCTTTTTAAGTTATGATCAAATCAGCAGCAGTAGTAAACTATGCGCCTGAAAAAGGTTCGGTGGAAATAAGAGAAATCAATAAACCTGAAATAGGGGATGATGATGTTTTGCTTGAAGTGGTGAATGTGGGCGTTTGCGGAAGCGACTTACATCAATGGACAGCCGATCATAGCTGGCCGGTAAATTACCCCGTAGTGCTTGGACATGAATTTGGCGGCCATATTGCAGCTACAGGAAGCCGTGTAAAAAACTGGAAGGAAGGAGACAGGGTTGTAAGTGAAACAGCAGCTATTATTAATCCCGATAGCCCGATGTCAAGAGCCGGTCTCTATAATCTTGATCCAGACCGGAAAGGATTTGGGTATGGCGTGGATGGTGCCATGACAAAATATGTAAGCGTGCCTGCCCGCTGCCTGCATCATGTACCTGGCCGGCTTTCATTTGAGCAGGCTTGTTTAACAGAACCTTGTTGTGTTGCCTATAATGCAGTGGTTGAAAATTCAAGAATAAAACCCGGTGACCGGGTTATTGTATTGGGGCCGGGTACCATCGGCATACTTTGCGCTGCTGTGGCAAAACTCTGCGGGGCGGATGTGGCAATTGTTGGTTTGGAAACAGACAGGCGCCGCCTGGATATTGCAAGACAATACGGCGTTGAACCAATAACCGGTGATGCAACGGAGTGGGCTAAACGAAAAGACGGGTTAGGCGCTGATTTTATCATTGACGCAGCAGGGGCCAGCATTACTTTAAAAATTGCATTGCAATTAGTGAGGCCAAATGGACATATCACCAAAGTAGGCTGGGGACCGCAACCACTGGGCTTTTCATTGGATCCACTGGTGCAGAAAAATGTTACACTCCAGGGAAGTTTTAGCCATAACTGGCCGGTATGGGAAAAAGTAATTTCCTTATTAGCTTCCGGAAGCCTGGATGTAAAACCAATTATAGGCGGTGTATGGCCCATTACAGAATGGCATGAAGCCTTCGAAAAAATGCATAAAGGAGAAGTAGTAAAAAGCGTTTTGAAACCAGTTTAATCATCAGCTATGCGATTGCAGCATAAAGTCATAATTGTTACCGGCAGCACTACCGGTATTGGTAAAGCCATTGCCAAACGGTGTGTGGAAGAAGGCGCAAAGGTGGTACTGCATGGATTGGAAGAAGAATGGGGCAAAGCGGTATTACATGAAACAGGCGGCGATAAGGCCGTTTTGCATATTGAAGATATAAGCAGGGAAGGCGCGGCAGAACGATTGGTGCAATTGGCCGTAAAAACATTTGGTAAACTGGATGCAGTTGTAAATAATGCAGCCATTGTTGCTTCGTCCAGTATCCTTACAACGGACCCAACCTTCCTGCGGAAAATACTGGAAGTAAATACAATTGCCCCTTTTAGTTTAATTAAAGCCGCGCTGCCTTATTTATCTCAGCAAAAAGGTTGTGTATTGAACATCGGTTCTGTTAATGCTTACAGTGGTGAACCTAACCTGTTCGCCTATAGCGTTAGTAAAGGTGCTTTGATGACGATGACAAGAAATCTTGGTGATACTCTATTCCGGGAAAATCATGTGCGGGTAAACCAAATTAACCCGGGATGGGTGCTGACAGAAACAGAAAAGCAACGGAAGAAAGATCATGGCCTTGCGGAAGACTGGTATAAAGATTTGCCACCGGTATATGCACCGGCAGGCAGAATATTGTGGCCTTCAGAAATTGCCGCGGCTGCGGTTTACTGGCTGGCGGATGAAAGCGGCCCTATAAGCGGGCAGGTAGTAGATTTAGAACAGCATCCTTTTATCGGGCGCAACCCTCCCAAAGATGCTTCAACAATCAAGATATCCAAATAACTAACGGTAATCAATATGCCAAAATTAGCAGCGTTTCCCAAAGCATTTATGCAGGCTTTGTGTAAAGATGGAACAATGAAAGTAAGCGAATGGATTGATCTTGCTTCAAAGCTCGATATTGATGGCCTGGAATGGTACGCCGGTTTCCTGGAAATGCATGATAAAAGCAACTGGCCTTTATTCCGGCAAATGGTAAGCGATAAAGGCAAAGTAATTCCAATGATGTGCTGCTCGCCCGATTTCACGCATCCCGATAAGAAATTCCGCGATAGCGAAATGGAGAAACAGAAGGTATGGATTGATATGACGCATACACTGGGCGGATCTTATTGCCGCGTTTTATCAGGGCAAAGAAGACCGGGGTTATCCGTTGAAGAAGGCGTGAAACTGGCAGCAGATTGTATTTATGAATGTTTGCCTTATGCGCAGGAAAGAAATATTACATTGATATTAGAGAATCATTATAAAGATGATTTCTGGGAATATCCCGAGTTTGCACAGAAAATGGATGTATTCTGCAAATTGGTTGACGCCGTTCAGCACCCTTTTTTCGGCGTGAATTATGACCCGAGTAACACCTACCTCGCAGGCGAAGATCCGGTTAAGTTATTGAAAAGGGTTTCGCACCGTGTAGTTACGATGCATGCCAGCGACCGTTATTTGAAATATGGAACGATAGAAGACCTTCGGAACGAAGAAGGCGGTGCAACAGGCTATGCAAAAAGGCTAAGCCATGGTGAAATAGGGAAAGGATTGAATGACTATGATGCTATTTTCTCCGAATTAAAAAGGGTAAGCTTTAATGGCTGGATCAGTATTGAAGATGGTGTTGACGGCATGGACCAACTGGAAAGAAGCGTAACTTTTTTAAGAAAAAAAATAAAACAATACTGGGAATAAATTTAATGGCGATTCTTGTTGAGACTAATGGTGCTTATATACTTGTGCGGGGTTCGCTTTGTTTTATGTTGCAAGGCACAAGTACACTGCCAGTAGTGCCCGGAACTCCTGGCAACCGGTAAATGTTATATAAATGGTTATCGGTATTTAGTTGAGGGTATTTATTTTTCTGAACTCGGATGGATTTATCCCTTTATACTTTTTGAATGCCCGGTTCAGGTGGCTTTCATCGGTAAAATTAAATTCGTAAGCAATTTCATTAATCCGCATATCACTGTGCAATAACCTGGTTTCTACCAGCCGAAGCTTGTAATTGGCAATATAGCTTTGCAGGGTTTCGCCCGTTTGTTTCTTAAAATACCGGCCTAAATAATTGAGCGATATATTAAAATGCCCACTGATTTTTTCTGCCCTTAAATTTCGCGGTTCAAAAATATTTTGCTGAATATACTGCAGCATTTCCAGCACAGGTTCACCGGTGTTTTCCTTTATATTTTTAGGAAGTTTCAGCGCAATGTTTCTTGCCACAATAGTAATCATAGTGTTAATAATTTGTTCCGTAATACGGTTGTAATACAGTTGCTGATTGGATTGTTCGTGCAGTATGCTTTCCACCAGCGAGGCAATTAAAGGCTTGTCGGTTTTATTCTTTAATATACAGCCCGGGCGATGGCTGGCATTTTGTAAAATATATTCCACCTGTTTTACCGCTTCTTTATCCTTTCCCATTTTTTCTTTTACATACATTTCATTAAACCGGATAAAGAAAAAGGTTGTTGGCGTACTAATATCAAATGAATACACATCCTGCGGCGTTAATAAAAATAAATTGCCCCTGCGGTAATTAAACCGGTTCTTGTTTACCGTTTGTATGCCTGTGCCTTCTATAATGTGTATCAGCTCAAAGAAATTATTCCGCTTTGTAACTTTTGGGAAGCGCTGCATTTCTTTCTTCTCAATCTCATACGGTTTGTATAAGGTTTCAACCTGCATAGCTGCAAAATACAAAAGAAGCGTAAAATAGTACAAATGCATAGGCGTATGCCCTGCATAGTTTTGCGTTTATCAACTTATAAAGCAAATGAAAATTTGTTACCCGGTTAACGGAGAAATCATAAGAATCAGTAACAATTAAAAACAATAAATTATGCCACATTTTATTATTGATTGTTCGGCCGATGTTTTAACACAAGCGTCTGAACCCGACATGCTAAGTGCTGTATTGAATGCTGCTGATGCCAGCGGCCTTTTTACAAAAGATGATATTAAAGTAAGGGTAAACCCTTATGTGCGCTATGAAGTGGGTGGTAAAAAAACCAGCTTCATTCATGTGTTTGGGTATATTCTTGAAGGAAGAACGGAAGCGCAGAAAGCCGGCTTGTCGCAGCGGGTTGTAAAAGCACTGGCGGACCTGTTTCCCGGTATTGAATATATAGCTTCCAGTATAGATGAATTTACAAAAGCCGGTTATTGTAACAGGCATTTGCTGTCAGTTTAAATCAATTCAATTTTTTTTAAAAAACTATAAAATGATGAAATACTTAATGTGTGCTGCCTTTATGTTATTCACCACATTACAGGCACAAAATGTAAAACAGCCGGAAAAAACAAGCAAACAACTTGTGGGCACATGGGCATTGGTAAAAGTGGAAAACACCAATGCCGACGGAAGCAAAACATTGCCTTACGGCGAAAACCCGGTGGGGTTGCTCGTGTTCACCGATGGTGGTGATTATGCCATACAGATTTTAAAAGCCGTTCGGCCAAAAGTTGCAGCAGGCGATAAGAATAAGGCTACACC
>JAEWBD010000226.1 GCA_023391315.1 Bacteroidota bacterium
GCCCTGTTGATAATACTATCCCTTATTTCATTTTCAGCCGGATGATATAACTGGAACCAGGCGCGGCCCTCAGTTATCTCCGCTATTCTTTCGATGGATGACGTAGTAACCGTGCTTAATATAAAAGGGATATTATGTTCGAATGCAGCCCTGGCAAGTATTTCAGGCGCATTAGGCCACATAAGGCCCTGCAGGCCGACAGGTGCGATGCCAAACGGGGCATCATACACGTGGCCAAAAAGTTCTGTATGCAGGTTAGATGGCTTATAGTTTTGAAGGTAATAAGGTATCAGTTCTATGGTTCGCAATTCTGCTGTGTTCTTGTGAAGGTTTACATCTTCATTGCAGCCGCCATCAAGATACTCAAATGCGAAACGTGGAATTTTGCGCTTTGCTTTTTTTATAAGATCATCTATCGCCGGATAGCGGCTATTGTATTTTATCTGCATGGTTATGGCAATTGGTGGTAAAAATAAAATGTATTATCCGTTTACTGTCATGCGCTGTCATGGATTACACTTTGTTAACCACGAATGAAGGAGCATGAAGTTTCAAAATTAAGCCCGGCTTTATTTATAAAAATAAAAAGCAATGTTTAAGCATGTAATCAAATCTCTGGATCTGCATGTTATTGATGCTTCACGATTGCTCTCGTTAAATCACAGCGAGTTTCGCATGGTAAGCATAAACGGCACTTCAATGTGTTGTCTTGATCCGCTTAAAATTAATTCGGCTGTCATTTTACCCATCTTTTTAAAATCGGTAGAGATGGTGGTAATGCCATTAAGGATAATTTTTTTAACCGGCGTTTCATTGTAAGAAATAATACCAATGTCTTTACCCACTTCAAGGTTTGATTGAAGAATGCGTTCAATTAATGTTACAAGGTCATCTTCCATTACCGAAATATAAGCCTCGCCTTTTTTAAGCTCTTCAGTTTTAATGTTGCTTACCACTTTATACTTAAAGGCATAATCCTGGCAAAACCGGGAAAAGCCGTCTGTTATTTCATGGGGGTAATAACTGCTTTGCGGAAAGAGGATTTTTAATGAATGATACTTGCTTAACTGCTCTTTTGCATTATCCAGCGCCGTATAAATGTCCTTTGAAAAGTTTTCATACACAGCGCCATATTCGCCATCCACGCCGGCAACTTTTTTATCGAGCAAAATCAACTTGTCTTTTGGAAGCGTGTTGATGATGTCAGCAGCTTTTTCACCGCCTTCTATAAAATGCGGAATAATAACATAGTGCGTATAGTCTTCCTGCTTGCTGCTTAAGAGTTTTTTGAACAGGGAAAAATCGTTGTTGTAGATATAAAAATCTATTGCGGCGTTGCTGCCAAGGGCTTCAACAAACGAGTCGTAAATAATCTTTTTATGCGCACTCAGCTTATTAAACAGTAAGCAAATATTCAACACATGGTTAACCACGTTGTTTTTAATAAAGTAACCTTTGCCGGGCACAGAACCAAGTACACCCGTTTTTTTTAAATAACGGTAACCTTTTTCCGCCGTATCCCTTGATACATCAAGTTCATAACTGAGATCATTAATAGATGGCAGTATATCCTGCTGCTGCAGCCTTCCCGATTCTATTGCTTTAAGAATGGAATTGATGATTTGCTGGTACTTCGGCGTGGAAGAAAATTCATCAATACGTATAATATCATAAATGCCAACAGGCCTCATTGTTAAATTATATTGCGGCAAAGTACAAAGCGATAAAGAGATATGCAAATTCCCTGTCAGGCAGAATTATAAACTTTTAAGATGCCTTCCCGCAAAACGGCGGATTCATTGGAACTATACCAGTAAATAACATCCGCGATGGATTCCGGCGTTGTCCATTTATCAAAATGGCCGTTGGGCATGCTTTCACGATTTTGCGGCGTGTCAATAGTGCCGGGCACAATTACATTGGTTACTACATTTTTACCTTTAGCTTCTTCATTCATTAATTCAGCCATGCGGAAAATAAGTGATTTTGACAAGCCATAAGCAACCATGCCTTTGCTGTTTCTCATATCAAGCCCGGGCCTTGAACCGGTGATAAAAATCCTTCCGTTGTTTTGTTGCAGCATGTGGGTAAAAACAGGCCTCGCTATATTATAGGCTGTTTCAAAATTCAGTTTGTATTGCCTGGCAATATCGCTTGTTTTTGTTTCAGCAATATTTCCCATGGCAAAACCACCCGCCGTAAGTATGGCAACGTCAATACGATTATGTTTTGCGATCACATTATCCACAAATGCCTCGGCGGCTTCTTCATTTGCGAGGTCAACTTCAATGCTTTCAAATTTGTTTTCAGGAAATGATGAAAATGCTGTAACAGTTTTATGCCTGGTGCCAATAACAAAATAACCCTCATCAATAAATTTTTTTACTACCGCTTTACCAAGATTGCCTGAAGCGCCTGTAACTACTGCTATGCGTTTGGAAACTGCCATGATTAATCGATTGAGGTTGCTAAAGTAAATTGTTTTGATTGATTGGCTGAATAGGGAATTTGGGATAGCAAAGTAGATTGGTTGAATAGTTGATAAGTTGAGATGGGAGGAAAGGGTATTTGAATAAATATGTGAACTGTTCTTTATGAACATCGGGTTAACAAAGCAGTTATTATTTTTGCATTATGCAATTCTCTTCTTCCCTTCTTGAAAATGCAGTGAATGAGTTTGCCAGGTTCCCGGGAATTGGTAAAAAAACCGCATTGCGTATGGTGTTGCATCTTCTAAAACAGGATGAAACTGTTACTGAAAATTTCAGTGAAACTATTTCGCGCATGCGCCGTGAAATAAAATTTTGCCAGCGTTGTCACAATGTAAGCGATGCAGATATATGCTCTGTTTGCGCCAACAGCCTGCGCAATCAAAGATTGATTTGCGTGGTAGAAAATTTGCGGGATGTAATTGCCATTGAAAACACGCAGCAGTTTAGTGGTACTTATCATATTTTAGGCGGCGTTATTTCGCCTTTGGATGGAATTGGGCCTGACCAGTTGCAGATAGAATCGCTGTTGCAACGCATCCAGAAAGAACAAACGGAAGAACTCATCTTTGCTTTAAGCCCAAACATACAAGGCGATACGACCATATATTATATCCAGAAAAAAATTAAGGATTTTAATTGCCGTATTACAACCATAGCCCGCGGCATTGCGTTTGGCGGCGATCTTGAATATGCCGATGAATTAACGCTGGGCCGGAGCCTGCAAAACCGTATGCCGGTTGATAAATATATCTCGCATTAAATGCTTTAATGCATATGCTTCATACCTTTCCAGTTATTCGGCTTCAGAGCTGTTAGGCCAATGGTTGCCATAGCATAAAACTGGCCAATCCTGTCTTTGGGCGATCCGTCAACCACCGATGTGCCGGCATCATCACCCCAGCCGCGGTTACTTAACCCCAGCCTGTAACCTAACCGCAACCCGGCCACGCCTGTTTTACTTTTACTGAAATCGGCAAAATCGAATCTTAAAGCAAAATCGAGTGCAGGTGTATACTGGCTTATGGTGGTACTATTGCCATCAGTTATCAGTTCATTAAAATTATTATGGCCGTTGCGTTCCGTTATTTTTACAAACGATCCATAGGCGCCGATACCCACCTGTGGTGCAAAATGAAAATTTTTGCTATTGGCAACATAATAACCTACATGCGCGCCGCCATAAAAACTCATAAGCCAGGTTTTATAATCATCATTTCTTTTTGCTGATAAATTCATATTGGAACCCAGTCCTACCAGCAGGTTTTTCATGCGCATATCTGCTTCCAGCATATTGCTGATGGAAAATTTACCAACGGTAAGAATGCCGGCATCATCCAGCCGGTTGTTCAGGTGTTTGTAATCGTTATAACCGGCACCTGCACCAATTGTTATCATCAATGCTTTATTGGGATCATACGTCATGTTATCGTTTTGCGCAGATGTTTTAATGAAAAGCGGAGTGAGCAATAAAAGAAAAAGGCATTTTTTCATAATAAGATATTTAAGTAAAAAGCTGGCTGAATTATTTTGCTGTAGGCCTGGAAACAATGATATCCGGATACATCGCACTTCATCATCTTGCATTACACTAAAGGATACCCGTTTTAATCCGAAACCTTTTGATTATTACATCAATCATTCAATTAATTCAACCAGCCTTTTAAAGTTTATGATTAAATATTAACAGTAAATCTTTGAAAAACGTTGCTGCAATGTTTAATCAACAAATGTTTTAACCTTTATCCAACAAAAGCCATACCGTTGATGATTTCGCGTATGAGTTAACAGGCCGTTATTCAATAAAATGTTTGAAAAGCTTATACAAGATGCGTCTGACCGCATTAATATATTACTCGAGAATGTTTTTCAATACAGATAATTTGCCATCAATCTTTTCTGTGTAACTAAGCCCTAATATTTTTGCAACAAGCGGGTACACATGCACGTTCTCAAATGAGTGGATTTTCTTTCCCTGCTTAAAAGCCGGCCCCCAGGCCATAAATGTAGCATGCATGTCTTCCATTTTCGGGTCAAAGC
>JAEWBD010000439.1 GCA_023391315.1 Bacteroidota bacterium
CTTCCACAGGCGGTGCTGCATTCTTCCTGTCCGGCAAAAATGATTTTAATTACGATTATCTTGATTTAAGGGTTTTGCCGGAACATAAAGACCTGCTGCCTTCCTTAAAAGATCTTGGCAAAGGCTCATCAAAATTTGATTTTAGGTTTTACATAACACCTGCTGTAAGCTATCGCAGAATTAAAGAAAACAGGGAGCCCGTTAAGCAAAGTTCAAGCGCTTCTTTACAGTCTGATCTTCGCATTGATCCTTCGATTGCTATTAACCATAGCCCTGCTCTTGGTTATGAAACAGGGTTAGGCCTTGGTTATAAGCTGAATAATAAATTTACACTCACAGGAGGCTTTCAGTTTAATATAAGCCAGTATAAGATAAACGCATTCTCCTATAAAGATGAACCTGCGGCCGTTGTATTGGATGAAGGCGCATATTCCAGTACGGTTAATACGGTATCCAGCTTAAGAAGTGTATCAGGCACCAGGCCGCTTACTATTAAAAACCGTTATTTCCAATTATCAATGCCTGTAGGTATAGAATGGAATATTTTGAACCGCGGCAGATTTAGCTGGGGTTTGGGAACAGCTGTTCAGCCAACCTATACTTTCGATAAACAACCGCTTATAATTTCTTCCAATTATAAAAATTATACCGACGGATCTCCTTATGTGCGCAACTGGAATGTAAATGCCAATCTTGAAACATTCTTTGGTTATACTACCGGCAGTTACCGCTGGCAAATTGGACCTCAGTTGCGTTATCAAATGTTGCCTTCCCTTGTTGACAAATATCCTAACAAGGAATACCTGCTTAACTATGGTGTGAAGATTGGTGTTGTGAAACAACTTAAATAGTTACCTGCAATTCCCGTCAAAATTCTTAATATACTTAATTGCATTCAAGCCTTAACAATGCCTGTTGCATTATTCTTTATTGAGTGAATTACTTTTGCAAACTATGGATGCAAAAGCATTTCAGGCAATTTCATCGTCACTCCCCAACAAGCCGGGTATTTATAAATACTTCGGCAACGATAATGAATTACTGTATGTAGGGAAAGCAAAAAATATAAGAAAAAGGGTAAGCTCTTATTTCAATAAAACATTTACCAGTTATAAAACGCATGAACTTGTAAACCGTATTCATCGTATAGAATTTACAATTGTTCATTCCGAGCAGGATGCTTTTTTGCTGGAGAACTCACTGATAAAAGAATTTCAGCCAAGATTTAATATCAACTTAAAAGATGATAAATCTTACCCTTATATCATTATAAAAAAAGAACCTTTTCCCCGCATCTTTCTTACAAGAAAAAAGATAAACGATGGTTCTGAATATTTGGGGCCTTTTACTTCAGCAGGCAAAGTAAGAGAACTTATAAGCTTTATACGGCAATACATTCCGTTGCGTACCTGCAAGCTTAATCTTACCCAACAAAATATAGAAAGAAAAAAATTTAAAGTTTGCCTGGAGTATCATTTAGGCAATTGCAAAGGACCTTGTGAGGGATTGCAATCGCAGGAAGATTATACCGAAAGCCTTATGCAGGTGCGCCAGTTGCTTAAGGGAAATATGGCGCCTGTAATTTCAAAATATAAAACCATTATGAATGAATATTCGGCTAACCTTGATTTTGAAAAAGCCGAAATGATCCGTAAGAAAATTGACCATCTTGAAAAATACCAGGCACGCTCTGTTGTAGTAAGCAGGCATTTAACCAATGTGGATGTATTTAGCATAGTTAAAGAAGCAGACGTTGCCTTTGTAAATTACCTGATGGTTCAGAACGGAACAATTATTCAAACACATACGGTAGAATTACAAACAAGGCTTGAAGAAACAGAAAGCGATATTTTGGTTTTTGCCATTGCCCAGTTAAGAGAAAACTTCAACAGTACAGCGGCTGAAATAGTGGTTCCGTTTGCAATTGATTATCCTGAAGAAGATACGATTATAACAGTGCCTAAAGGTGGTGATAAACTTAAACTTATTGAACTGTCGCAAACAAATGTTCAATATTTCAGGCAGGAATTGAGAAGGCAAAAAACGTTGCACCTCGAACAAAGCAATGAAGCACAGCATAAAGTTTTGCTCGAGCTGCAGCAAGGCCTTGGCTTAAAAGAATTGCCTGCACACATTGAATGCTTTGATAATTCCAACTTCCAGGGAAGTTATCCTGTATCAGCAATGGTTTGTTTTAAAAACGGGTTGCCAAGTAAAAAAGATTACAGGCATTTTAATGTGAAAACAGTAACAGGCATTAATGATTTTGCAACCATGAAAGAGGTTGTTTTCAGAAGATATAAACGTTTGGTAAATGAAGAGCAGCCATTACCGCAACTGGTTATTATTGATGGTGGCAAAGGGCAGTTAAGCGCCGCTATGGAAAGCATTCACGAATTAAACCTTGAAGGAAAACTCACTGTAGTGGGACTTGCAAAGAATGAAGAAGAGATCTTTTTTCCCGGCGATACAGAATCTATAAAGCTTTCATGGAATAGTGAAGGCCTTAATCTCATAAGAAGAATACGGGATGAGGTACATCGTTTTGGCATAACATTTCATCGCAACAAACGTTCAAAAGGAACCTTTAAAAATGAGCTGGAAAACATTGAAGGCATCGGTGAAAAAACAGCAACATTGCTGCTGCAGCAATTTAAATCTGTAAAGAAGATAAAAGAAGCATCGTTTGATGAATTGCAAAGCGCCGTGGGCAAATCGAAAGCAGAAATTATTAAAGCTTATTTTAATTAAAGGGGGCCGGATGAAAATCCGGCCCCGGTTTAAAATCCAATATCCTATGAAAAACCGTTACAAATGTATGTAACAACTTTCTCTTTTATCAAATTTTTTTATAATAAGATTTAATTTATTTTATTAATAACTCCAAAGCGATTGTTCGTAGTTAAATATCTTATCCTTAATTTTTTCGCCCTGCAATAACCTGAACAAAGTATTATTTGGATATACAGCAGATAAAGGCAGGTTATAAGGATTATCAATAGTAGATTGAACAATATAGCTGGTGAACAACCTGCTTTCAAACAATTCTTCCCATGTCATGCCTGCACTCATATTCTTAGCATTATACACGTTATACTTGGCAAGTATTGGCCTGAGGTCAGGATAGTAAACCCACCAAACCGGCCTGTCACTGTTGGCAATTATATCACCGGTTGAAAGTTTGTAGGGAATTACCGGTGCAATTCCAATAATCCTTACATATAACTTACTGCTTTCTTTATCAAACACCCATTCTTCTTTCAGCCGGAATTTATAAATAGAATCGGGATCGGTTGCCTTTGCACGTACCTGGTAGCCTTTAACGTTACCATCATCATCATAAACTTTTACGGTATCAGAACCGCCGCCAAAAGCATTGATGGCATCATCTGCTGTAATGGGTGTTGTAAACCTGTCGTCATCTGCGCTAAACGCAGTTACGGTACCATCTTTTATAGCTTTTAAAAGAATAGAAATAAAACGTTGGCTGCCATTATCTTCAACGCCTGCATACCGGAATGTCTGGTTCATTTTTTCCCTTGCATCAATTTCACGCCAAACCCTTACCACATAAACAGCATCATCTTCCCTTATATTCTCATAAGCAAGCGGTATTCTTTCCCGGATAAGGTTTTTCTCAAAAATGCCATCCGTACGCAAGGACATCTTGGTACTATCCATCAATCCGTTATTGGTGCTTTGTATAACCTCCATAGGCAATGTAGTGTCGATACCAACACCGGCATTGTTATCAGGATTGCCATAATTGGAGGGAGTTTGATTATTCCCGTTTATACTGGTATCCGGATCAGGATTATTCTGCTGATTCGTTTGCTGCTCCGGGGCACCATAATTATTCCTGCGTTGAACCGGCCTTTGTGCATCAATATAATTAGCTGCACAAAGCGTAAACGCCAACAACAATATAACTGCAATACGCTTCATAATATCTTTATTAATATAAATTAAACACAATAGGCGGCAATATTCTTGTTCCGCCCGGGCCTGCAGCGGCAATGTTATCAATCGTAACAGTTGATCCCGGCCTGCATTTCTCAATAAGATCTTGTATGGAAGAAAAACTTGCGCCCTTTACATCCCTGAACTGCAACTGCGGGAACCCTGCCCCGGTTAAAACAATTGTATATCCTGTAACATTAAATTTCACACCTTCAAATACAAAATTTTCAAGATCGGCGCGAACACCAGGTTGTGCTTTAAAGTCATTCACACGCATGCGCCCACCTTTATTTATTCCAACCTTACCAACTGGATCAGGCACATCTTTTACTTTAAATTCAAAGGTGCTGGCCTTTCCATCTGCATTAACGGTTACAACCGCAGGTGTGCCGGCCCGGCCGGGACGAACGATATATTTACCGGCACCTGTTTTCGTCAAAGTGCCATTAGTCATGCTCACATGCACTTTTTCATCACCCACATTGCCACCACTTACGCTTATAGGATTCTCTAAGCCAACATAAAAAACTTTTACTGCATCTGCACTAACGCTGGCGCCTGTTGGAGAGCCAACCGTAATGGGTATATCATAAGCTGCCTGCTCCTGTTTGCCTGTGGCCTGGTTAAAATAAGAAATCACAACATGCTTTGTGTAAGAGCCTGCTCCACCCGCTGTGAATTTATATTCGGCAACACCATTTGCATTTAAAGGAGCAGTAACACCATCAATTGTTACAGTAGGTTTAGCATCTGCATTATAGGCGCCAATACCTGCCGTAAGCGTTATTTCCTGTCCGGGCATAGCATAACTTGAGCTTTGTCCAACCAGCGGCTGATACGTATTGAAAACCTGTTTTACAGCGCCAACCTGCTGGTAAAAATAATCCACTATCATAGCTTCACTGTTCTTAACGTCATTCTCAAATTTGCTGAGAATGGTTCTGGCAGCAACCGCCGGTGTCATATAAAAATAAGAGGCAGACCAATCTTTTTGATTGGCCTTATTGTTTGTTTTAAAGATAGTAGTATCAATAGGCAATGAGGCTTCAAATGTTTTCCTTGCAGCAGGATCTTTAATCATGCTCAATAAATCAGACCTTAATTTACCCAACTCAATATGCAATGAATCGCCAGCCTTTCCGGGATCCGTCATTACCCTTGTAGCTGCTTCCAGGTCATCTTCTTTAAAAGTGCTGTCTTCCGGGTTCCATTC
>JAEWBD010000441.1 GCA_023391315.1 Bacteroidota bacterium
TCGGTTGACTATATATTGAATTTTGGCATTGGTAAACATGATGTGGTTGATACCGTCGCAATAACCTGGGCCGATGGCAAAACGCAGCAACTTATAAATATTAAGACAAATCAAATCATCACGTTACAATATAACAATGCTGTAAGCGACAGTATAAATACTGTTCGGCGTATGCAAACCTTTTTCGACAAAAGCCCATTACTTTTCTATGTTCATAAAGAGAATAATTTTGATGATTTTTCGGTGCAGCCTTTAATGCCGGCTTATTTATCCAGAAGCGGCCCTTGCATGGCAAAAGCAGATATAAACGGCGATGGGTTTGAAGATATTTTTATTGGCGGGGCCAAAGGTTATAAAGCCAGTATATTCCTGCAAACAAAAAATGCGCAGTTTATTGCTAAAGAAGAAAAGCATATAGCAGCAGATTCTTTATATGAGGATGCAGCCGCTATGTTTTTTGATGCAGATGGCGACGGTGATAAAGACCTGTACGTTGCATCCGGCGGGTATGAATTTAATGAAGGCGATACATTGTTGCAGGACAGGCTATACCTGAATGACGGCAAAGGAAATTTTATAAGGTCTGTCAAAGCTTTGCCACAATTATATTCTTCCAAAGGTGCCGTTACCGCAGCCGATATAGATAACGATGGCGATATAGATATTTTTGTGGGTGGAAGAATTGTCCCCGGTAAGTATCCACTAACACCGGAAAGCGTTGTTCTGCTTAATAATGGTAAAGCCGTTTTTAAAAATGCCACCGAAGCTATTGCTCCTTCGCTGCAACATATAGGCATGGTAACCGATGCTGTCTTTATTGATATTGACAATGATAAGCAGCCCGATCTTATTATTGCCGGTGAGTGGATGCCTGTAAAAGTTTTTATCAATCAAGAAGGAAAATTTAGGGATGCTTCAGATCAATATATACATTTTCCTTCAGGCGGATGGTGGAACAAAATAACAGCGGCAGATTTTAATAAAGACGGATATACAGACCTCTTGATTGGCAATGCCGGCCTGAATACGCAATTTAAAGTAAATGCGCATGAACCTATGACGCTGGTGTATAAGGATTTTGATAATAACGGTACCATTGATCCTTTGCTTTGTTATTATATACAGGGAAAGTCTTACCCGGCAGTTTTAAGAGATGATTTAACGGACCAGTTGCCTTATTTAAAAAAACGATTTATTAATTACAGCAGTTATGCAGATGCGGCTATTGAAGATGTTTTTTCAAAAGATGAATTAAAAGATGTAAAGGTGCTGCAGGCGCAAACAATGCAAACTGTTTTGCTGCAGAATAATGCAGGAAAAAGCTTTGTCAGGAAGGAGTTGCCGGTTCAATCACAATATGCACCGGTGTATGCAATAAGCGCAATGGATATAAATAATGATGGCAATACTGATATTATATTGGCAGGTAATAATTCGTTCACAAGAATAAAATTTGGTGATTACCGCGCCAATCATGGTGTTGTTTTATTAGGGGATGGAAAAAATAATTTTACCTGTCTCCCCCAGTACAAAAGCGGTTTTAATTTAAGAGGTGATGTGAAGAGCATTGAGCCTGTCAATGCAAAAAACAGTAATTATATTTTATTTGGAGTAAACAACGATAGTTTACAGGTATATAAAATTAAACTTAATGAGCATCTGCATTAACCAAGCTGTTTAATTATCATCCCCAAAACCGCAGCCAATATTTATTGTATTGCTGATTTACTGCTAAAAATTGGCAGGTTGCATTAGTTTCTTACATTCGCGCATTATTAATAATGGTCTCGTAGTACAATGGATAGTATAAGAGTTTCCGAAGCTCCAGATCCAGGTTCGATTCCTGGCGGGACCACAATGAATTGCCTGAATAGCTAACCACCTTTAAAAGCAACCCAGTATAAGCAGGCATAAAATTCATGTATTAACGCCCTCAACCGAAACAGCAATAACCACAGTTTAAACTCAATAATTGCAAAGTCGTACATTCAATTTCTCTAAAACGGCAAACACATTTATCTTGCCGCAGAATTTTTTAACCATATATAAACGAGGATGGAAAAAGAGCAGTTAATGGAAAATCTGAAAAAACAGATTGTTGCACAATTTAATTTAAAGAAAATCAGCCCTGAAGATATTGGAAATGATGAACCGCTTTTTGTGGAAGGCCTTGGCCTGGATTCCATAGACGCTTTGGAATTGATTGTATTGTTACAGCAGGAATATAAAGTAAAATTAGCCAACCCTGAAGACGGGCCGAAAGTATTTGCCTCCGTAAGCACGATGGCGGATTATATTCTTAAACACCAGCCCGGAAATGCAAACGGGCAGTAAAGTATATATTGCCGGCGCCGGCATTATTTCAGCTATTGGCAACAATATCGCCGAATGCCTGACTGCACTTGAAACGGGCTATGCAGGCATTGGAGAGATGCAGCATATTTCTTCAATCCATAAAAAAACATTGCCGGTTGCAGAAGTAAAAGCCGGTAATGAAACGCTTGCTGGATGGGCACAACTTCCTGTAAACATAACACGCACTGCATTGCTTGGAACCATCGCGGCCAAAGAAGCTTTGCTTAATGCAGGTATTAAAAAATTTAATGGTTTACGAACCGGTTTAATATCTGCAAATTCTGTTGGCGGCATGGATAAAACCGAAGATTTTTATGCATTGTTTTCAAAAGATCATACAGCAGGCAGGTTGCGCAATGTGGTAAATCATGAATGCGGCAGCGTCACAAAAATTATGGCAGATGCTCTTGGTATTAAAGATTTTATTACCACTATTAGCACGGCTTGTTCTTCTTCCGCCAATGCCATTTTTTTTGGCGCCAGGCTTATAAAAAATAACAGGCTTGATATGGTGGTTGCAGGCGGCACAGATGCTTTAACAAGGTTTACGCTTAACGGCTTTAATAGTTTAATGATACTGGATAATGAAGCCTGCAAGCCTTTTGATGAAAACCGCAAAGGGCTTAATCTCGGTGAAGGTGCGGGTTATATTGTACTGCTTTCTGAAAAAGCTGCTGAAGAATTAAATGTGCAGCCTGTTTGCACATTGAGCGGTTATTGCAATGCCAACGATGCTTATCATCAAACGGCTTCTTCACCATCAGGCACAGGTTCGTTCCTCGCAATGAAAGGCGCTTTGCAAAAAAGCGGTTTGCAGCCATCGGATATTGATTATATTAACCTGCATGGAACGGGCACAAAAAATAATGACGTGTCAGAAGGAACGGCGATCAAAGAAATTTTTGATCCGCATTACCCCAAAATGAGTTCTACCAAATCATTTACCGGGCACACGTTAGGCGCAAGCGGGGGCATTGAAGCTGTGTTTTCCATGCTGGCCATACAACATGGTTTTATCTATCCTAACCTGCGTTTTACAACACAGATGAAAGAACTTCCTTTTGCACCCGAAACCAAATTCGCAAAAGGCTTTAAAGTAAATCATGTTTTATCCAACTCATTTGGTTTTGGCGGCAATTGTTCATCACTTATTTTCTCAAAAATCTGAAGCGTTTATACAATGGATGAAACAATCATTTATATAAACGCGGTTGCAGGTATATCGCCTCAAAAAACTTTTAGTAAAGATATTCCGCAATCAATAGTAAAGCCATCAGGTAACCGTTTTATTTGCATTGAACCTGATTATGACGAACTGATTGATGCCAAACTTATCAGGCGCATGAGCCGCATTATAAAAATGGGCACTGCGGCAGCATTAAAATGTTTGCAGCAGGCTAATGTTGACACACCTGGTGGCATTGTTGTTGGCACCGCGTATGGATGCTTGCAGGATACAGAAATTTTTCTGAAACGCATCATAGATTATAGCGAAGAGATGCTTACGCCAACCGCGTTTATTCAGTCAACGCACAATACGGTTGGCGCGCAGATAGCCTTACTGTTGCAATGCCATAATTACAATAATACATTTGTACAAAGCGGGCTTTCTTTTGAAAGCGCTTTATTAGATGGCTTACTGTTGCTGCAGGAAAATGAAATGCATAATGTATTAGTTGGCGCGGCAGATGAAATTACCAATACAAGCCATGCTATACTCGAAAGATTTGGTTTGTATAAAAGAACGGAAGAGGAAGATTTTTACAGCTATAAAAACAAAGGAACTGTTGCGGGCGAAGGCGCTTTCTTTTTTCTTTTAAGCAATGAGCAGAGCGAAAAAAATATTGCAGGAATTAAGGGCATTGAAACTTTTCTTGATGCCTCGGTTGAGGAAGTAGAAAATAAAATAAACGGGTTTCTTGCCGCACATCATTTATCCATCAATGATATTGATTTAATCATTACCGGCAGAAACGGTAATAAAAGAAACGATGCTGTTTATGAGATGGCTGGTGCGAACATTTTTGCGGGTAAACAAATTTTAAATTATAAACATCTCTGCGGGGAATATCCAACGTCAACAGCTTTCGCTTTATGGCTGGCTTTGGAGCTTATAAAAAGCAAAACTGCAGCACAGGAATTGTGTAACCAAACCGTTGGCAGCGATGTAAAAAAGATATTAATTTATAATCATTATCTCAATACCTGTCATTCTTTATTGCTGATAGATGCATGTTAAACTTCAGGAATACAAATATCGTTGTTGGATTGTTATTGATTGTTTGTGTATGGCTATGCATTAATTACAATCTTACATATTGGAGCATTGGCATATTATTATTCCTGTATTCGCTGGTACTTTTTTATGGATGTTATTTCATCAGCTCCAACTTTTTTATTAAAACCGTTTGCAAAGCAAACATTAATAAAAATGAAATTGCTTTAAGTTTTGATGATGGCCCTGCCCAAAACCATACACCGGAAATATTACAGGTATTAAGGGAATACAATATACAGGCTGCTTTTTTTTGCATCGGTAAACACATTGAAGCAAATAAAGATTTATTAAAACAGGTACATGAAGAAGGCCACGTCATCGGTAATCACAGCTATACGCATGATAAATGGTTTGATCTTTTTTCGTCAGCCAAAATGAATGCAGAACTTGCATTAACTGATGACATTATAAAAGATATTACCGGTCAAAAACCGAGGCTTTTCAGGCCACCTTATGGTGTTATAAATCCTAATGTAAGAAAGGCTATCATTAAAGGCAGTTATATACCGCTTGGATGGAGCCTGCGTTCGTATGACACTATGATTAAAGATGAAGGAAAACTATTAAAGCGTATAACACGTTCCATAAAGCCCGGCGATATTTTTTTATTCCATGATAC
>JAEWBD010000460.1 GCA_023391315.1 Bacteroidota bacterium
GCAGACCGGCAACCCCATAATGTAACACCGGCAACCGTAGGTTCCGTTCAACAGCGCTTTCATTGTTCGTCCTGCGGACGCAACGAATGCTTAGTTATTGTAGGCAGTTTTTATTCATTTTTTTTTACAACAATGCTTTTGCCATCATTAAGTTTAATTTCAAAAGCTTCTATTTTACTATCGTTAAAAATAAATTGATGTTCAATACCAGGTGCTTGATACATAAAAAAATCAGTCTTTGATGTAAAATAAACTTGCCACTTTTGTCCCAATAGCTCTAGAAATAAATTATCCTTGTCTTGTGAAATTTTATATTCTCTGTTATTGGAAATATATTTACCAACATATTGTGATAATGCCATGCTATCAATTTTTATAACCTTTTTTGGTATGGGCTTATAATAGTTTTTCCATTTATATATAGTCGCTATACTATTGATAATTTCATAAAGTATTGTTTTGTCTGTAGAATTACACATGACTACTGCTCCATTTCCATTTTCCACGCTCCCAAAATATAAACTTGTAAAGCCTTCATTTACTCCACCATGCCTAAAATATTTTATTCCCTCTTTGTCTTCAATAAAAACACCTAATGCAGAAGAATTATCTACATAAGGAGTAAGCATGAGTTGTGTCATTTTTTGACTAAGTATTTTATTTGATTTGCCAACTAAAGATTTTTGAACTTCTATTACAAACTTGGATAATTCCATTGGATTTGTCCACAACCCCGCTGCAGCTTTTTCCGGATAAATGTGATATTTCATGGTTACCTCTTTATCTCCATTATAACCTGTAGCTAATAGCTTTAATTTGTTTTTTGATGAAGTATTCGTGTAAAAACTATTTTGCATACCAATTGGTTTTAAAATGTTGCTTTCCATAAAGTCAGCATAATTTTTGCCTGATACATCTTCTATAATTAATTGTGAAATAGTTATTCCACCACCCGAATACTTATACTTTAAATTAGGTTCAAAAATGGATTTGACGGTATCACTATTTGAAGGTTTTTCTCCGTTAAGAATTTGGATAATTGTGGGTAATGAATCAATTTTTGTATAGCCGTCAAAGCCACTAATATTTATTCCACCTGTGTGGCTTAATAAATTAGCAATTGTTATTATTTTGCCATTAGATAATGAGTTGTAAGGGAATTGCCAAGACCTTAAATAGTTATTTATATCGGTATAAATGTCGATTTTTTTATCCTGTGCTAATTTTAATATTCCAAACCCATTCAGCGACTTGCTTATTGAAGCTGCTTGAAAAAGTGTTGAAGTTGTAACAGGTCTATTTTCAGCCAAATCTGCCCATCCATAACCTCTTACCCAGTCAATTTTATAATCCCTAATCACCGCAATGCTTATTCCTTTTATTTTGTAATAATTCATTCTTTCCTGCAAATTCCATTTTGGTGTATTTTCTATTTCTACCCAACTTGCCAAATTTTGTTCGACTTGTTGTATTTTAATTTCAACTTCCTTTGAATATTTTTTATTTGTCTGTGCAGTTAGTAAGCCAAACGAATAGCAGAAAAGTGTTACACATAAAATTGATTTATTGAATATGAATTTCATAATTTTTTCAAATTTTAGATCGTTTCAAAACCTAAAATTCACTCCAAGTTGCCCATAAAATGGTAGCAATGGCTGTGATTGAAAATCCTGTTGTAACAGCTTTCCGGCTTTAAGAGTGATATCTGTTTTTTTAATTGAATAACCTCCCTGCAATCCATAATAAAAATTGCCTCCTGTTGCGGGCTCATACCAGCCATCCTGCACATTATCGTAAATATTGCGTTTGTACCATTCACTGTGTTTAAAATGTGTAACTATGGCTTTATCAAAACCTGATTCAATGCCTAAAAAACAATGTTTGCGATAATAACCCAATGTTCCGGCAAAATCACTTCCAAAACTGAAAAGTGTAACGGACTGATTGTGATAACGCCTTGATACGCCCTGTACCCTTGCCGAAAATTGAAAATAATTGAATGCAGCAAGCCTTATTTGTGCACCTAACTTCACCTTAAAATCATCTGCTAATTCGTTTCCTAATGGCATAGAAAATTCGCCACCAAGCCATAATGGGATTTTTTTTACAGATACTAAACGATGATAACCTATGGCGGCTGTTATGCCATATTCTCCACCTGCATTAACATTTAAAAGATGTTTATTTTGTTTTGAAATATTTTTCCAGTTTATAACCTGTGCAAATATTTTATTTTGTAAGAGTGAAAAAAGAGTAATTATAATTATTGATTTAATAGTGAAAGTTTTCATAGTTGTTATAATGATTGTATATAAGAAATAACTTTTGGCTCCATAGCCGTTGCCCAGAATTTCACCTGGTCAAACATTCCTGAGTGACCTACTCCCTGCGCTTTAAAAATTTCTTTGCTTGGATAAGCAGCAGCAATCCTTGACGCCCAACTATCAGGATATGCTTTGTTATTGCTACTGTAGATAAATAATACTTTTTTTGAAAACAGGTTGATGCCTGCTGAAAAATCAGGTTTGGTATCTTGTCCTAATTCATATGATGCCGCATTTACAACTGCACCACTTCGGGACGCAACATAAGATGGTGCATTATTACCTAAATCAGAACCTACATCGCCAACTATTGTATTTACAGAACCCATCAAACCCGCTTTATAATCTAAAACTTCATGTTGATCTTCTTTGCCTGTAATAAACTGGTCAATATAAGTAGCATCATTTAATGCTTCGCTCCATAACTTGAAAGACCTGGATTCGGAAATATAGTCAACCACATCATTCCATTTTAAGCCACCAGGCTCTGCTACAATAAGTCCGTCTATTTCATTAGGATATTTTCCTGTGTAAGCTGTTGCTAACATAGCCCCCCAAGACTGCCCCAACAGTATGGCTTTTTGTGTGGCAGATGTTTTGTAATGTGCAATAACTCCCTTTAGTTCATCATAAAATATTTTATTCATGGCATCATTTCCTTGCGACAGATACCAATTTCTTGGAAACCTTTGAGAGAGTCCGGCTCCTCTTTGGTCGTAAAACACAACTCTATAACCTTTTGTTGCGAGGGTTTTGCAATTAAGCATGTAACGGTAATCGCCTCCGGGCCCACCGTGAATACATATAATTAATGTGCTGTCCGCCGGGCCAAAAGCTTCGGAATGTAGCAACGCACCATTAACTGAAATCGAGGGTAGCGTAGAATCCTGGTCAACTGTTTTTGGCACTAAGTTTCCAGGAGCATCAATATACCTTTCTTTACTACAGGAAAAGGAGAATACTGAAAAGATTATGAAGGTTAAATAAATTCTGAAAATTTTTTTCATGCCATGTACTTTTTGTTTTTAATATTATGCACAGTTTTCTTTTTTATTGAAAAGTATATGATATTGCAGCGTTGGGGGAAGTATATATCTGGGACTTTACAACCTGGTTATTAACTAATATTTCAAGCTTTACAGTTTGGGCAGGATTGACAAAATATCCTAGGGTTATAATGTTGTATTTGTTCACAGTTTTTGTAATGGTTTTCGTGAATGGTAATACAGGATTATCAGAAGTGGTATGTCCCCCGGTCTCATTATCATACGTTATTGACACAAGGTCATTAGCTGTTGTGCTACTAACCCTGTAAGTAATACTGACTTGTTTAGGATAAGTATTATCAGTGCCCGAATCTGATTTTTTGCAAGAGGCTACAAGTAAAATGATTAATCCCATAAAAAGAGATGTCTTAAGTAGTGTCATTTTTTTTGAGTTTTAGATATGTTATATAGAGAGAATAATTGTTTCAAATTCATCGGTTGCTCATTGTATTTAGTTGTATTTTTTATAAACCTGAATACTTAATCCTTCGGCCAGTGCCAAGCCTTCCATACTATAATTGATGTAATAATGCTTTCCAAAAATGACAGCATAACATAAAATATTTTCCATTCAGTAAAAGATGAAATCCCTACAAGCAAAGTGAACAGGGTCAGGAAAAGGCCAATTGAAATATTTAAAACTCTATTCCATTTTGGCTTCAACTGGAGTGAAAGAAAAATCATCAGTGAAGGAAGTGCCAAAACCGTTGATGCAAAAAGCAATTTGTAAGGAGTATTCAATATGTTTTGTCCGTTCAGGAGACCAGCAACTTTTTCAGGAACGTATAATTCAAAATAGTCACCATAGATGTAAAGAAACATTACAGAAGCCCAAAGTGCCAAGAGCTTCAGTTTGACATTGATTTTAAAATCTTCGTATTGACATTTTTTACTTTCCATTCCTCTTTATTTGTAACCCAAAAAATAGCAGCCAAAAACATGTCCCGATTTCTGCAAGTGCCGGCAGCATACTCATGTATTTTCCTATCCCGATTTGGGAGTAATTTTCAAGTAAAGTATCGCCGGTAAAATTTACCAGATAACCAACGCAACCTAACATCAATAAAACGCCTAAAAATTTCGGTATAAAACCTGACCTGTAAACCAGCAATCCAAACGGGAAAAGCCAAAGACCCCAAAACACTGTTGCAAGTAAAATCCCATCATTATACTGGTGGAGGGAAAACATTAGTTTGCTTTGTAAGTCTTCTACAGAAATATTTTGTAAAAAGGTTTCATTTCCAGTGAGCGTTAGTGCTGCATATTCATGTCGCAAATTGTTAAACGACAAAGGCACACTTAATAAAGCCAATATCACCATTGTCCTTGCGTGAGACTCATTAACAGTTCTCAAAAGCTTGTATAAGAAAAGTGGCAAAAAGGTAAAGGCCACATAGCAAAGTATACTACTGTAAATGCCAAGCCGGAATAAAGAAGGTGAATTAGTAATGTTATTGAATGTTGCCCTGCTATTGTTCCAGTCAATAAGTCTTTGAGGAATATAGGCCAGGCTGAACATTCCTGTAATTACTACAATCAGGTAAAAAAAACCTGCAGCCCTTGCCGTATTCTTATTTGTGTTCATATTTCGACGCAACAAGGATTAATTTATCTGACATATAAGGCGATAAGGTCAACCCGATTAATGGGCCGCCAATGCTATGGCTCAGAAGAATGTTTTTATGATTAGGGAAAGTGTCAATCGTATATTTAATTACAGCTTCTAAATCTCTGCTTCCCCAATTTATTAAGCTGCTATTTTCATTGTTGATATTTCCATGCAAACATTTACCAATACCTGCATAGTCAAACATGATTGTTGAAATGCTATTAGTCTGAAAGAACGCAACAATCTTTTTATAAAATGATTGCAATACCCCAGTGGCGGATACAATAATCAATATTTTATCAGAGGCCACAGTATTATACAAACTACAGTTAATAGTTTGATGTTTGTTTATATTGATTTGAAAAAATTGCATGAAAAAATAGTAATTCAGATGCAAGTTTGAATAAATAGTTATTTCCAAAAGGGGTGTGTCAATGAAAAACTGTTTCTCGTAAACAGAAGGCAAAGTTTACTCAATGAGGTGGCAAACGAAGACGAGTCTTTCTGGTTCTGAAGAAGTTGCTTTACACAATCTCGTAGTTTGTTGACGACAATGTTCCTTTCATAGACTTTATAAGGAAATGGGCAAGTTTTGGATATTTTTACTGCACAAATCCAGGCATGAAAAAAGAGATAGATTACAAACTAATTAAGTTTTACCTATCCATGGGTTTAGGCTTTTTGTTATTGTATTCTTTCGGTGAATTTTTTGGATACAGAGAAACCTTTATTCGCAGAATTATCAACAGTATTTTCCTGGTTAGCTATCTTACAGTACTTAACTACATCGTATTTGAGAAAATTTTACGTTTATTTAGGTGGCCCTGCAAAAATAATCAACGTGCATTTTTCTTTCTGTTTATAGCCATCCTATTTTATACATTCGGATTATATGGTTGGCGCCAGCTGTGGATACAATTGGGTATTTATGTAGATTATACACCCAAACTCCCATTTTTGAAAGGCGTGGCTACTCATTCTCAATTTAGCATTGCATGTATCATTTTTTTTGTGATAGTGCGGAATATATACAACAACATTAAGCTTAGAGAAAAGAACAGTCAATTAAGAATGGAAAAAAAAGAAGCGGAGCTGAACTATTTAAAAGCCCAGACAAATCCACATTTCCTGTTTAATACATTAAACAATATCTATTCATTAGCAAGGGATAAAAACGACCTGGCTCCTGAATCAATTTTGCGGTTATCTAAAATCTTGCGTTTTATGCTGTACGAGACCGGAGATGATTTTATAGCAATAGATGATGAATTGAAAATAGTAACTGATTATATTGCCCTTGAAAAACTTCGTTATGATGACTCTTTGCTTGTTACACTAAATGTCAATATTGAAAATGCAAAACAACCGTTGCCGCCTTTACTGCTTATTCCGTTAGTGGAAAATGCCTTTAAACATGGCGTTTCAGAAACAAGAGACAAGCCTTTTGTAGACATTAATCTTACTGTAAAGCAACAACAATTGTTATTTACTGTAAAAAATTCAACAGAAGAAACTACTGTCACACAACAGGTGAAAGAAAATATTGGGCTTTCTAATTTGCGTAGGCAGTTAGCATTACTCTATAAAGATTATGAGTTGTTTGTAGGGCAAGAGAACGCTGTTTTTTTATCAACATTAAGAATCAATTTAACAAGCAATGTCTAAAATAAAATGTATAATAATAGAGGATGAACCGCTTGCAGTTAGAGTACTATTGGACTATGTTGCACAAGTGCCTTTTTTGCAATTAGAGGGCACTTTTAAAAATGCCATACTTGCAACAGAATGGTTACGCACGAATGAAGTGCAATTAATGTTTTTAGACATCCACCTGCCAAAACTAAAAGGAATGGCCTTTTTAAAGACACTCGCCAAAAAACCTGCAGTTATCATTACTACTGCTTACCACCAATATGCAGTAGAGGGATTTGACCTGGCTGTAACAGATTATCTCCTGAAGCCTATTGAATTTGAACGCTTCTTAATTGCTATAAACAAAGTAAAACTTACCAATAGCAGTATTCCGACTATATCTGAAATAAGTGGAACAAAAGATTATTTGTTTCTTACAGTGCAAAAGAAAAAAGTAAAAATTTTATTTTCTGAAATTTTATATGTAGAAAGTCAGCGAGAATACATAAAAGTGGTCACTGAAAATAATGAATTTATATCACGAATGAGTACACATGAAATAGAAGACCTTTTACCGAGGAATATTTTTAAACGCATTCATCGTTCATTTATCATTTCAATTCATAAACTGGAATCCTATACAGCAGAATCAGTTGAAGTGAATGGTGTATCTATCCCAATTGGAAGAGGATATAGGGATGTTATTGAAAATCTTTAATAAAAAAAGCCTGAAAATCGTAGTGTTTTCAGGCTTTTAAATTGTTTTGCATTGGCATAGGTAGAGAACAGTGTAAAAAGATTCGAAAAGGCACAGGAAGAAAAACGGCAAAGCGAAGGTGATGAATGAGTAACCAGACAGAGGGTTAGTGACACGAATAAAGTTGGCCCTGCAAGGTAAGGTACTGAAGCCGGGCAACTTTGTAAAATGTTTCGAGGTTGAAAAAATGGCCTCTCCGAAGAAAATTAGATGTAATTATTTTTTTTACAAATCCAGTTTACCATTTGAAGGCTGGTCCATCCCAGGGTATTCAATCTTCGTGTATACAATCCTGTGAATTGACAGGCTTTCTACCATTAAAGGAATTTCGACCGATCTATTTTTGTTTTTTCTATTTTCGAAATATGGCAAAGCAGACATTAGAAATAAACCCGGCGGGGCTTAAACTTTCAAAAAAATCGCCCACCCCGTTATATCTTCAGTTGTATGGGCAATTTCGCCAAATGATCCTAAGTAAAAGATTTCGCGCCGGCGAACGGGTACCTGCCAGCCGCAATCTTGCCAAAGAGTTAGGTGTTTCCAGGATCATCGTCAGCCAGGCATTTGAGCAACTCATTATGGAAGGTTATCTTGTTGGCAAACCGGGTTCAGGAACTTTTGTTGTCCAAGTCCTTCCTGACCAACTGTTGCATGTAAAAACAAAGAACGGCCAGAAAATAAATGAATCAACAAGAAGAGATGGCCCTGCTTCTTCAACTGAAAGAAAAATTAAAACAAGGTATTTTCAAATCGGCACCCCTTCTCTTGATTCTTTCCCCTATAAAACGTGGAGCAATGTTGCCGCCAATGTTTTGAAAGATTTGAAAAAGATCAATCTTGGTTATGGTGATACACTTGGCTATTGGCCACTCCGCAAGGCTATCGCCTCGTATTTAAGAATTTCCAGGGCTGTCACCTGTGAAGCAGAGCAGATAATTGTTGTCACCGGCTCACAACAGGGATTAAATTTGATCACGCAATGCCTGCTGAAAAAAAATGACAAAGTGTGGATGGAAGATCCCTGTTATTTTGGAGCAAGAGATGCCTTTGAAGGCATGGGCGTAGAAATTTGCGGCATACCGGTTGACAAAGATGGGCTGGACATTGATTATGCGAGAAAAAAATTTCCAAAGGCAGGCATGGTCTATGTTACACCTTCGCACCAGTTTCCATTGGGGTATACTTTATCCCAACAAAAAAGATGGCAATTGCTTGAATGGGCCCAGCAAAATGAAAGCTGGATTCTGGAAGATGATTATGACAGTGAATTTCGCTACGAGGGAAATCCATTACCAAGTTTGCAGGGACTTGATGAAAATAAAAGAGTGATCTACTCAGGAACATTTAGCAAGGTTTTATTTCCAGGACTGAGGCTGGCCTATATCGTACTTCCTTCGGTGGAAATGGTCAATGATTTTAAAAAGGTAAAAGAAATTTTTGACCGGCAATCACCCATCATGGAGCAACTCATTTTATACCGCTTTATGGAAGAAGGGTTCTTTCTCCGGCATATCCGTAAAATGCGGTTGCTCTATGCAGAAAGACAACAAATCATTGTCAAATTATTGAATGAGCAATTGAGTGATTATATCCGCCTGAATGTCCCCCCTTCAGGCATGCATGTCATTGGCTGGCTTTCTGAAAAAATAAATTTATCCTCGTTCGGTCAGGAAATAAAAAAACAAAACCTGGCTGTTTCCTTTATCAGTGAATTTACTTTACAACACACGCTTCCGCCGGCCATTGCACTGGGCTTTACCGCTTTTACAAAATACCAGCTCAAAACTGCGGTGGAGAAATTAAGGTACTGCGTTCATATATCATTACATGAATAAACATTGCCTCGCCTATTTAGCCAAAATGGTCTTATCTCATTTTTCAAAATGGATATAGCCAATGTTTTTACTGCCTTTTAGTTTTGCTTCAGCAATAAAAAATAAATTGTATGAAAGCAGCTAATCAACAAGCAGGCATAGCAATGGAAGATGCCAAGATCAATGCCTATGATGATCTTCCCCGAAAAAAAATAAAAGTACTGGATTCGGAAATGAGCTATGTAGATACAGGCAAGGGTGATCCGGTCGTATTTCTCCATGGCAACCCTACGTCATCCTACTTATGGAGGAATATTATTCCCTTTGTAAGCAAATACCGTCGTTGCCTTGCCCCTGATCTTATCGGGATGGGCCAATCAGGTAAATCACCGGACAAAAAATATAAGTTCACTGATCACGCAGTTTACCTGGACGCCTGGTTTGATGCAATTGATCTGAAAAGGAATATTGTTTTTGTGTTGCACGATTGGGGTTCTGCTCTCGGATTTCACAGGATATATCATTACTCCCAACAGGTAAAAGCTATTGTGTATATGGAATCCATCGTACGGCCCATAACATGGGAAGATTTTGCGCACGGACGTGATGCCATATTCCGTGCGCTACGATCAGAAAAAGGTGAACAAATGGTCATGGAAGAAAACTTTTTTATTGAAACTGTTTTGCCCAGGAGTATTCTCAGAAAACTAACCGATGAAGAGATGAATGCCTACCGTGAGCCATTTAAAAATAAAGAAGACAGGTTGCCTACATTAATTTTTCCAAGGGAATTACCCATCAATGGCGAACCGGAAGACGTATCGGTTATTGTAGAAAAATATTCATCGTGGCTGGCCACTACCAATATTCCGAAACTCTTGATATCTGCTGAACCTGGTGCCCTCCTTACCGGCCGCTCACTGGAATTTTGTCGAACCTGGCGAAATCAACGGGAAGTAAGGGTGAAAGGTATTCATTATTTGCAGGAAGATTCTCCTTTGCAAATCGGTGAAGCTATACGTGAATTTATCCTGAATGATCTGCAGTGAGAAAAATGAACCTCGGGTAAATAGTAGAGGAGGAGCTGCTGATACATAAATTAAAATGAAATGGAGGCAGGCAGCATTTGCCTGCCTATCCATTCTATGAATTTGATCAGTCTCCAATCACCTGCTGTTTAACCAAAAAACATTTAAATAATTAAAATTAATAACTTGAATCAGCAAATCGTCTGTAGTGCATGTGGAACCTGGTATACTTTTGAGGGGCATCCTGAAGTTTGTCCTATTTGTAGTGATGAACGACAATATGTACCGGACGCGGGGCAGCTCTGGATAAAGCTTGAAGTATTGGCAAAAAAATACAGTGTAAAGACGAACATGATAAAAAGCGGCTTGTACGAGTTTGAAATAAACCCCGTATTTGCCATTGGACAGAGGCACTGATGGTTCAAAGTAAAGTTGGGAATATACTATGGGATTGTGTTCCCTTGCTAGATGAGATGACCATTGAGTTTATTAAAGCCAAAGGTGGTCTCCGGGCAATAGCTTTTTCACATCCCCATTTTTATAGCAACATGAACGATTGGCAAGAACCTTCGAATGTCCCATATATATTCACGCAAATGATGCGGAGCATATTGGTGCGAAAGGCAAATGTGTTCAACTGTGGCATGGAGATGAATTTGATTTGTGGGATGGAATGAAAATCTTGTTAACAGGCGGCCATTTTGCAGGCAGTTGTATTCTTCACGTACCATTTTTGTCTGAACAGGGAACAATTATTTGTGGCGATAGTTTGTTCCTGAGCCCCAGTAAGAAGCATTTCTCCATGCACTGG